>JANNCC010000030.1:0-17779 GCA_031386125.1 Chitinophagaceae bacterium | reverse complement strand
GTTTTGTTTTTAATCCTGAAAGGACAACGCAGTCATTTACGAAAAGCAGTACTGGACAGATTGCCGGAAATAAAAAAAAATCTTTGGGTAAGACCTTTGTGCATAGTATCTTATGTAGCTATTTTTCTAAAAATTAAATGTAATACCAGCTTTTACAAACGATGGAGAACCGGGAGTGTAATGTATTTCTGAAACAGGGTTTACTTCAAACTTCAATCTTGATTCAGTATCAAATTGTGCTTCTCGCCATTCCCTGTTCAACATATTTTCTACGGAGATATGAAATTCAAATTTTTTAATGCGGTAAGCGACTACCATATCCAGCAATAAATATCCTTCGGCCCTTATTGAATTATCCTCATTAGCTGGTCTTTCACCAATAAAACGATAACGTAATGAGCCACTAAAACCATTCGGTGCCCTTGCAGTGATACCACCAATACTCGTAAACGAAGGAGCCAGGGGAACAAAATTTTCTCCCTTTGCTTCGCCGATAGCTCTTGCCTTCGTTACATTAATATCAATATCGCCGTATAACCACTTATTAAATTGATAACGGGCAGATACATCCACACCCATTCTTCTTGTTTTACCACTAGGTTCTACTATGCCTGCATCACCTACATATATAAACTCCTGTTGAGAATACAAATGCCAAAGAGCCGTTTTCAAAACCAGGTTTTTATTCGGTTTAATGATTAAGCCAAGGTCGGTTCCAAAAACCCGTGGTAAAATTTCGTCTGCCCCATTCATCAGTATCACTCTTGTATCATTGGAATGAAACCCAAAACCATTGTTCAAATACAGTTTCATTTTTTGACCGGGGGCATAGCTGATGTTTAATTTAGGGCTAACGATTCCTCTTTTTTGCTTGCTGAATTCAGTTGCACCAGCTAATTTGTCTTTATATTGAAATTTAAAATTGTCGTGGCGGAGAGAAGCATTCAGATTCCATTTGTCACTTAACTCCACATCCTGGTTTACATACAGGTAACCATTAAACTCTTTTACATCGCCTTTCTGAATGCTTTCTTTAAATATTCTGTTGGGTGCTTTTGCCAATTCAATATCATTTACATCATCCATTCTGAAACCAGCACCGAATTCTGTAGTTGCTTTTCTATTACCAAGTAAATATGATTTGGACTCTGTTGTGCTGAAACCAAAAATATTTCTTGCTTCCCGTTGATTGATCATATCACCATCAATCGGATCATCGAGGAAGAAGGTGAAATTAGAATAGAGATTAAACTCATAACGGCTGAAATAAACCTGGTCGGTTGCTTTCCAACCACTTTTTCTTTGATGATTGTATTTCACTGTAACGTTGGTACGGCTTGTGTTTCCACCTTCCATAGCGTCAATAGCTCCAAAGCGTCCAATAATACCTGCCCCCACTGCCCGGTCAGGCACTTGTCCTGATGCAGTCCACTTACTATCAAATGTAGAAGCAAGAATAGTGAGTTGTGATTGATTGCCAAACCAGGCACTGTATTTTCCCATCACATTCAGGCGGTGAAAATCCTGCGGACTTTCAAAGTAGCCATCTGTTGTTGAATATTCAGAAGCAACATAAAATTGTTGCCTACTTTTTTCTGTTTGTTTATTAAAAACTTTAAACTGGCCAAATGCCCGTTGTGTATTAAACTGACCGGCTTCTAATTTAATGCTATTATTTTCGAGAAAATCTTTGGTGTTGAAATCAACGTAGGCTGCGGTTGCTAAATTTCCTTTACCTGCATTGTAAGGACCTTTATCAAAATTTACTTTTTCTACTGTTTCAGGAATAAGAAAATGCAGATCAGCATAACCTTGCCCATGTGCATGACTTACCATATTTACCGGCATTCCATCAACGGAAATACTGATGTCGGTGCCGTGGTCAATATCATATCCCCGTAAAAATATTTGTTCGGCTTTACCACCACCGGCATGTTGTGCTATAAATAATCCGGGAACAATTCGTAACACATCCTGCGAAGTATTTACAGGACGTAGCTTTATATCTACTGCGCTGATAGTATTTAAAGCACTGCCCCTCTTTGCATTTACTTTTACTTCTGATAAATCGAGATTACTTTTTTTCAGGTTTACATTTATAGAAGAAAGCAAATCTGGTTTTACTTCAACATTGATGATCTCTGTTCTGTAGCCTATGTGAGAAACCGTCATTTCATATTGGCCTGGAGTGATTCCAGAAATATTGAACATGCCAAACATATCAGAGTTATCGCCTTTGTTGCCAACTATGTTTACAGATGCACCTGTTATCGGAACTTTTAAATCAGCATCATTAATATACCCACGGATGGAGCCTTGCTGCGCAGAACCTATTGAAGAAAGTAACAGAAAGATAAATACCAGAACGTAAACCTGTCGCATTAGTAGTTGGCTTTATGAGCTTAGATACGGTAAAAAAGGAGAAGTGGTTCTTAATTACAATTCAGAATTACAGAAACGGAGGAATTTACAGGATGACCAGCTTCTCAATCACTTCTTTCCTCTTTTTATCCGAGGCAATCACCCGCAGTTTGTAGAGATAAACACCACGACCCAGTTTATCGCCATAATCATCTTTACCATCCCATTGAATTTCGGCAGAACGGTTACCGTCAGTGGTGATAACCCGACTGAATGATTTGACAATACGGCCAGTAATGGTCATTATTTGTAATTGCACCTGCAATGGTTGTCCTGGTTTGTTATGTTCAAAGAAAAAATTAGTGCTGGTGGTAAATGGATTAGGATAGTTCATTACATGGCTTAACTCCAGTTCTTCATCTTTGGCAACTACAAAATCAAGAATCGTTTCGTTTGAATTATTCAGCACATCCCATGCTTTGATTTTTAATGTATGCGGCCCGGCTTCTAATTCCGGCATCTGGAAACGAACAACTCCTTTCTGATAGCTGTTCAAATCGCCTTCGTAAAAATCATTCAGGATAAAATATTTGCGATTGTCATTATCCAATGTGGCCACAATATCATGACCAATACCGGTGCCCACTGTATTGATGCCGGACGAATCAGCCAGTTTTACAATCAGCACCGGGTTTTGATTAGTAAGTCCGCCATTGGCAAATAATTCATCGTTGAGATAAGGTTTTATTTCCGGTCCTGCATTATCGCCTCCAATACTATTGCCTGCGCCGCCAATAATGAAATTGGTAAAAAAACCATTGGCATCTTTTGCACCGTCTTCTGCATACAAACTGAGTTTACCATTACCAAATTGGAAGTTTATATCTTTCGGCACTTTGAAAGTAAAAGAAAACCGGCCATTCGTAACAGACACTTTGCCTTTGAATAAAATATTAGTTTGTGATTGAAAATTAGTGACGGAGCTGCCAGCATCGTTGGCCAGTGTGGTTATAGTTTGTGGCTTATCAAATACCGATGGATATACATTGCCATTGAAATTTGTTAATACATTACCTGACAAATCTGTTACTTCCCCTTCTATTACAATCTTCTCCGTTGAACTAAGTGTATCAGCAGTTGCAACAGGAATACCATTCACTTTCGTAGCTCTTACTTTTAGTGTTGGAAAAGCTAATGTCAACGCAGGGTCTCCAAGCAAGGTAAATTTTCGGTTATTCGTTATATCACCCGAAGTTTGGTAAGTAAAATTTTTTGCTCCCTTAATTGCATCACCCAATGTTTTGTATTTTCCGTTAGCATCCGGTTCCAAAGCAAATTGCAGATAATTATTATTCATGATGCGATTACTAAAAGCAAATACTACTCTTGTCGTTGTCATCAAACCGATAGCACCTGTTTTTGGACGCAGCAAAATATTTTCACCGATTGAATTACTGTTTGGATTATCATAAGGTGCAAAATCACAAGTGGCAGTGATAAACAAAGGAAGACGGTTCGGGTTGTTCCAATTATTCACCATAGCCTGGTCAAGTATTGTTTCTTCTGCCAGCCTGTAGGCACCCCCGTGACCATTATAATTCCAAATCAACGTACCGTTATAGATTTGATTATTACTTGCCTGTATTGCTTGTGGATAGCTGCTGCCACCTGCTCCACTCTCCTGCCGAAAAGCGTCTAAATAAATTTTTTGCTGGTTGAATACCGGGCCTGCTGTGGCGGCAGTAGCCGTTATTATTTCAGCATCCTGCAAATGCAGATTATTATCTTCATCATCTGCAATGAAAGTAAGGTTGTTTCTCCACGGCCCTAAACTTTGTGGAGCAAAATATGCAGCGATTTTATCAACAAAGTTTTTTGCTTCTTCAATATTTTTTGCCGGGATTCTCCCGATACCAATATCAAGCAGGTTATTTACCAACCCGGAATTGATGTCTTCGTTGTTATCCAAAAAACCAAAAAAATCATCGGAAGTATAAGTTGATAACGGATCCAACGCAAAGTTGTTCTGGTAAGCAGGAACGAGATTGGTATTATTGGCTATCCTGTCTTTGTAATCAAATGAAGCGTCGCCAAAAAGTAAAAGATATTTTAGTTTGTTAGCTGCATTTGCTCCAAACTTATCATAATACATTTTTACAAAATCCCGGATAGCCGTCGGATCGGGGCTACCGCTGCCAAATTCATTATATACCTGTTCAGTTGTTACTACCAATGTCCTCAAACTATTTTGCTGTTGATGTAACTGTGCCAGTCGCTGTGCCTGTGATAGAAAGTTTGGGTGGGCAACAATCAGAAAATCTGTTGCGGAAGCATTATGCAAATCCTGATTAGAAATTTTACTAACGGCAACCGGTATAAAAAAATTAGTTGCGTTAAAAGCCACATACTCTCTTAACCCTGAACAATTGTTTACAAACCGAAAATCGCTGCCAGAAAGGTTTCCCTGCATACGCAAAGGATTTAACGGATCTGTAATATCCCAAACTTGTGTGTTGGCGGTTGCGTTGCTTACTACAAATTCAGCAGTATTATTTCCAACACTTAACCAGTCTCTGAATAATAACTGGTCAACCCCATTCAAAGAAATATTACGCCGGGTAAAAATTTCAAACCAGTTCAACCAGCCCTGTGCATTAAAACTTCCGGGAACATATGTGTAGCTGACATCAATATTATTTTGAGTAGCGATAGCAGTAGTCAATCCATTTCCTGGCTGCCCAAATAAATCATACAGTCCGCCGCCGACTGAGTTGATAGTTATCTGTCCGGCTGGTTGATTATTAATCCGTACATCAAAGCGGCTACTCATTCCTACCGAACGAGCCACACAATTTGTTTGTAGCAATACAGGGGCATTGTTTGATATGTTTGGAAAATTGACGGTAAAATTTCTTGTTAATGTTCTACCGGGTAATGCCGACAATTCTTCGCCATACCATTCTTTGCTTCCGGCTAAAAAATTAACGGTGTCTAATTCATGAAAATATCTTTCTGAAAAACTAGTGACAGTAAGATTGGGTGAAGTAACTAACGGCGCATTGGCCACTCTTTTTCCATCTCCCCCCACACTTAAAAAATAATATGCTTTATCACTGAAAACATTTTTGCGGTGAGAAAACCGGAGGTTGGTAGAATCTTTTACCCACTCATCAGGTCCGTTAGCATAAAAGAGAATATAATCCGGGCCATTAATAATTCCATCACCACCATCCACCACCTGTGTAGCATTTTCTTTCAAATCATCTGTCCAGGAACCAGCATTGGCTTCGGCCAGCATTTGCCCACCATTTCCAAAAAGCCGTACTGAAGCAGAAGAAAGGCTGCTGGTATTTACCCCAAGGCTATTGAGGAAAGCAATATCCATTTTGTAAACCCCGGCTGACCTCACACTTAGCTTATACCAGTTGACAGTTGCCAGTACAGAATTGGGAGCATAATTTCGCTGTGCAATTGCCCAAAAAGAGCAGGCAAAAAACAATCCCATCAAAACAAAGTACCGGGTCTTCCTCATGTCTGTAAATCAACAAGTTTACGGGATTTTACCCCTGAAAAAAAGTAGTTCTGCTTATTCGTTTATCCTGAAAGTG
Source organism: Chitinophagaceae bacterium (assembly GCA_031386125.1). Lineage (GTDB taxonomy): Bacteria > Bacteroidota > Bacteroidia > Chitinophagales > Chitinophagaceae > JJ008. Next base: position 11,810 of record JANNCC010000030.1, on the reverse strand, counting down.
TTTATATTCGCAAATCCGGTAGTTAAAAACTGATTGCAGGTGCAATATTTTTACCCCATCCGGCGTTAAATTTATTCCAATTCATAGGTTTATGCAAAAAACAATGAGAAACTTAGTATTCCTGTTATCCTGTACGGTGCTTTTAGCATCCTGTAAGAACGGTGGTCTGTTCAAGAAAAAGCAAGCTAAGTCTGACGTAACCGGCTGGAACTACAATGATAAAAACATGGGTGGTTACCAGGTGTCCAAGTCCAAAGAACAGGGACTCGGCCCCGGCCTTGTGTTTGTTCAGGGTGGCACTTACACCATGGGGCAAACAGAAGAAGATGTAATGGCCGACTGGAATAATATTCCCCGTCGTGTATCTGTTCCGTCTTTTTATATAGACAGAACGGAAGTAGCTAATGTTCACTACCGTGAATACCTACACTGGCTTACCAAAGTCTTTGACCCTTCTGATGAAGCTAATCTGAAGATTTTAGAAGCCGCTCTTCCCGATACTCTGGTATGGAGAAGTGAGTTGAGTTATAACGAACCACTGGTTGAGTTTTATTTCCGTCATCCAGGGTTTAATGAATATCCTGTAGTAGGTGTTAACTGGAGGCAAGCTCATGATTTCTGCCTTTGGAGAAGCGACAGGGTAAATGAAGTAGCATTGAAGGATAAAGGCTTTATCAATAAAGCCAACCTGAAACCCGGTGCACAACAGGGTGAAAATAATTTTACTACTAAATCTTATTTGTTAGGATTATATACTGCCCCTCCGGGTAAAATGAAGACAAAAAAGGGTGAACCAAAAGTTACTACTGCCTCTATGGAGTCGGGTGTATTGCTGCCGGATTATCGTCTGCCTTTTGAAGCAGAGTGGGAATATGCAGCTTATGGTTTGATTAATCAAAACCCCCGCCCCAGTGTGAAAGAAGGAAAAAGAGGTGAGGAATTACAATCTAATAAACAAATTTACCCTTGGGCACAGAATGTTAATGGCCTCCGTGACACACGGCATGGCAGCTGGCAGGGTCAGTTCCTTGCCAATTTTAAAAGAGGTTCTGGTGACAATGCCGGTGTGGCTGGTGGTCTGAATGACCGGGCTTTCTACACCGCTCCTGTAAAATCGTTCTTCCCTAATGGGTTTGGTATTTATAATATGGCCGGTAATGTAAGTGAGTGGGTGGAGGATGTGTATCGTCCTTTATCAACACTTGACTTTGATGATATGCCTGCTCCTTTCCGCGGTAACAAGTTCCAGAAGTTATATAAAAATGGTAATGGCGAAGCCGAACTTGACAGTGTGGGTAAAGTGAAAATGGTAGATGTAACTGATGAGGAAAGTAAGAACCGCAGAAACTACCAGAGAGGCAATGTGATTAACTTCCTGGATGGTGACTCTTTATCACAATCAACTTATGGATATGGCATCACCACCTTAGTTAGTGATAAATCAAGAGTATATAAAGGTGGAAGCTGGAATGACAGAGCTTATTGGCTTACACCCGGCAGCCGCCGCTTCTTAGAAGAAGATCAGGCATTAAGTACACTTGGCTTCCGTTGTGCAATGAACCGCATGGGTAGCCCGGAAGGAAACGGTCGCAAAACAGGTCAGCACTACAAAACCCGGAGACAAAAACGTTAATCACAACTTATAAATTCTTTAAACCCTCCGGCTTCCGGAGGGTTTTTTTATCAGCCTATTGCCCAATTTCCGTCCTTAAAACAGACGAAGGGTTACTTTTGCTATATGTCAATTGAGCAGCTATACAATATCTACAAACAGCATCCTTCAGTACAGACTGATACAAGAAAACTGAAAGATGGTGATATTTTCTTTGCATTGAAGGGAGAAAATTTTAACGGCAACACATTTGTACAAAAAGCTATTGATGCCGGAGCTGTTTATGCAGTGATTGATGAAGAGCAATACGCTGTGTTTGGAAAAACTGTTTTAGTAGATAATGTACTTACCGCACTTCAGCAGTTAGCTAAATACCACAGGGAGCAATTTACCATTCCCTTTATTGCTATTACAGGCAGTAACGGCAAAACAACTACCAAAGAACTGGTTCATGCAGTCCTTTCTGCTACTTTCAAAACTTATACGACAGATGGGAACCTCAACAATCATATCGGCATTCCGCTTACCATTTTAAAAATAAAAAACGATGCAGAAATAGCAGTAATAGAAATGGGGGCCAATCACCAGAGGGAAATTGCTTCTTATTGCGAATATGCGTTGCCTACTCACGGCTTAATCACTAATTGCGGTAAAGCTCATTTGGAAGGTTTTGGTGGTATGGCAGGTGTACGAAAAGGAAAAGGCGAACTGTTTGATTATTTACAAAGTAATAATGGAGCTGCATTTGTAATGTGGGACTATGATTATCTCCGGGAAATGAGTAGTGGAATTGCAACTATTTTTAAATATGGAACTCATGATGCAGAAATAGAAGGGACTGTATTTCAAAGCGAACCGTTTCTTGAAGTCAGCATCAGTAACGGGGCAAATATTTCTTCAATTAAAACCCAGTTAGTAGGCGACTATAATTTGCCGAATGTGCTTGCGGCGGCGGCTGTTGGAAAATATTTCAAAATAGATGATGATAAAATTAAAGTGGCTATTGAAAACTACACTCCTTCCAACAGCCGGTCACAATTAATAGAGAGAGGAACCAATAAAATTATTCTGGATGCCTATAATGCCAACCCAAGCAGTATGAAACTTGCAATAGAAAATTTTGCAAAAATTCATGCCGCTAATAAAGTGATGCTGTTGGGCAGCATGGCAGAACTCGGCGATGAAAGTCTGGCTGAACATAAAACTATTGTAACCCTCGTCGAACAGTACAACTGGAAAAACGTAGTATTGGTAGGTGGTGATTTTTTAAAAACCGAACATCCTTATCTGCAATTTCAAAATGCTGATGAAGCAAAAGACTGGGTGCGAGAACAGTTTTTTGAAAACACACATCTGCTAATTAAAGGCAGCCGTAGTATGCAAATGGAAAAGGTTTTGGAATAGGATAACGGAACTCCTGTTCCGTTAAATTTAAAACTATAAAATGGAAGTACTTGGCTATATAGCCTCCGTTTTTATTGGCATTTCGTTGGGCATGATTGGCAGCGGTGGCTCTATACTTACAGTACCTGTGCTGGTATATTTAATGGGTGTAAATCCTTTATTAGCAACAACCAGTTCATTGTTTATTGTTGGCATAACCAGTTTAACAGGTAGTATAAGAGCTTATGCAAAACGACAGGTTGACTTTAAAGCCGTAACAGAATTTGGCATTCCATCCATCCTCTCCATTTTTGTTACCCGCCATTATCTTTTACCAGAATTACCAGATACAATATTCGCCATTGGCAATCTGATTGTTTCAAAAGAGATGTTTCTGATGGTGGTGTTTGCCCTATTAATGTTAGTAGCTTCCATCACTATGATCCGCAGCCATGAAATGACAGTAACAATTGCTGAGGAAGAAAAAATAAGACATGAGAAAGTATTACCCTTAATGTTATTAGGTCTTTGTATTGGTGCAGTAACCGGTCTTTTAGGTGCAGGTGGGGGATTCTTAATTATTCCTACCCTTGTATTATTCCTCAAACTATCTATGAAAACAGCGGTAGGAACATCATTATTCATCATCGCCATTAATTCATTGTTTGGCTTCCTTTTCAGTCTGAAACAATTTGAATTTAACTGGACAATACTTATTTCATTTACCATTCTTTCTATCATTGGAATTTTTATTGGTAGCAAACTGGCAGAAAAAATTTCCGGAACCTCTTTAAAAAAAGGTTTTGGCTGGTTTGTGCTGGTAATGGGTATTTATATCATCATTAAGGAATTATTTCTGTAAATCAATTGAAATAAATAGTTATGAAAATTATTGATTGGATGAGTCAGCCCTGGCCCTGGTATGTAGCCGGGCCATTAATCGGGCTGATGGTTCCTGCTTTGTTGCTATTGGGCAACAAAGCATTTGGCATTTCCTCATCACTCCGGCATATTTGTGCAGCCTGCATTCCTTCTAAGATTCCTTTCTTTCATTATGACTGGAAAAAAGAAATATTGAATTTATTTTTTGTAGCCGGAACATTATTGGGAGGGTTGTTGGTAACATTGATATTACAAAACCCCGAACCAGTACAAGTAAATGCAAAACTTACTACCGAATTACAACAGTATGGTATCAGCAATTACAGCGGTCTTGTACCGACAGAACTTTTTAACTGGAATACACTACTCTCATTAAAAGGAATGGTGATGATGATAGGTGGTGGATTTCTGGTAGGTTTTGGAACGAGGTATGCAGGTGGTTGCACATCAGGTCATGCTATAATGGGATTATCCAATTTGCAATGGCCATCATTAGTAGCTACTATCAGTTTTATGGCAGGCGGTTTCCTGGTTGCCAATTTCGTTCTTCCTTACATTTTAAAATTGTAACTGGCTATGGAAACAATAAAAGAAAAACAACATCATAATTTTTGGACAGAGAATACTGACTTTGAAGTTCGTTCGCTGGATTCAATTTGCGTAAATGAATCAGAATTAAAACATCCTTGGTGGTTCAATCTCAAATATCTTATAGCAGGTGCATTCTTTGGTATCATTCTCGTTAAGTCAGAAGTCATCTCTTGGTTCCGCATTCAGGAAATGTTCCGGTTACAAAGTTTTCATATGTTTGGCGTTATTGGTTCGGCAGTCGTGGTTGGAATTATTTCTGTATGGCTCATAAAAAAGTATAAAGTAAAAACCATTTATGGTGAACCAATTGAGTTTGTCAATAAGAAATTGAACAAAGGAAATATTTACGGCGGATTATTATTTGGTTTTGGCTGGGCTATTACCGGAGCCTGCCCAGGTCCATTGTTTGCGCAAATAGGAACCGGTGCTACCGTTATAATTGTTACTCTTTTAAGTGCCATTGCCGGAACATGGGTATATGGTCGTTTCCGGAATCAGTTACCACATTGATATTTATCAAGAGACATTAAACAGCATTTACCGACTTTTGCACTTTCAAAACAAAAGGAATGGCTGAGAAAAAAGTGAGTCGTGGTTATATTGCTTCAGTAATAAGTTGCCGCTGTCCCCGATGCCGGGAAGGAAAATTGTTTCAGCACCCAACTACTATCCGTTTCAAAAAGAATATGCTGATGAATAAAGAATGTAAGGTTTGCGGACAGTCCAGTGAAATTGAAGTGGGCTTTTACTATGGAACCAGCTATGTCAGCTATGCTCTTACGGTGGGGTTTAGTTTAATAAGCCTGGGTATCTGGGCATTGACGATTGGTCTTTCTACTGATGATAATCGTTTTTTTATCTGGATGGGTATTAACGCTGCTGTATTGATACTACTACAGCCCTGGCTGATGCGATTCAGCCGCAGTCTCTGGATTTCCTGGTTTGTAAAATATGACCCCGACTGGAAAGAAAACCAACCTGTTGATTTTTCAGAAAGGTTGAATCCTGATCAGGCTAATAACTGGTAATAAAAAACCCGACGCAGCAAAAAACGGCTCGGGTTAGGTGCGGAGACTAAGGGATTCGAACCCTTGATACAGTTTCCCGTATACACACTTTCCAGGCGTGCTCCTTCAACCACTCGGACAAGTCTCCTGAAAGGGTTGCAAAAGTAACGGTTCAATTTTCAGCAACCGAATAATTTTTCAGCATTTACAGTAGTAACCGAAGCCACTTCATCAGCATTTATATTCTTAATAATTGATAGTTTCTCCACCACAAATTTCAGATAGGAAGGTTCATTTCTTCTGCCCCGAAAAGGAACCGGAGCCAGATAAGGTGCATCTGTTTCCAGCACAATATTTTCAAGATTAACTGTTTCCATTACATTATCTAAGCCTGAATTTTTGAAGGTTATTACCCCTCCTATTCCCAGGTAAAATCCAAGATCAATAACCTGTCTGGCTTGGTCCACATTGCCGGAAAAACAATGAAAAACCCCTTTTAATTTACCTTTCTGATGCGCTGCAACTACTTTGATACATTCATCCGTAGAGTTGCGGGAATGAATGGCAATCGGTATGTCAAAGTTTAAGGCCCATTCAATCTGTTCATGAAATACAGCATACTGCTGTTCTGTAAAGGTTCTGTCCCAGTAGAAATCAAGACCTATTTCCCCTACTGCTTTAAAAGTTCTTTTTTCAAGGTAATTCCTGGCTATTTTCAGCTCCTCCAAGTAGTTTTCCTTAACTGAGCAAGGATGCAGCCCCATCATACTCAAACATAACTGAGGCATTTCCTCTTCCAATTTAAGCATTGATTCATGAGATGTGGAATCAATAGCGGGCAGTAATATTTTTCTAACCTCCTCTTTTTCACTTCTTTTCATCATATCAGCCCGGTCGTCATCAAACTCAGGCAGGTATATATGCGAATGTGTATCTATCAGCGTCATTTTGAGGACTATTTAGGCAAAACTCAGTAAAAAAATGTAAGAAACCGTTAAACTTCCTCCAATAAAATCTATCTTAAAATCGTTTATTTATTCTCCTTCCTTTAAACTATAGTTTATGAAACCGTTGATCAACCTTACCCAACTGGTTATCCTTTCATTCTTTTTCTGCTTATTGATGGTTTCCTCCTGTACAAAAGAAACCAGCCAATCCGGTACGGACGCCCAGGAAGAAGAATTAGCAAAAGTTGTTGGTGAGTCAGATGCCGAAGCCGAAACCTCGTTCAACGAATTTTTTGATGATGCCTTAGGTGCCAACAATGAAGTGGGGGTAGCCGGGTCAGGTGTATTTTATGGCCGCCCTGATACTCTAACACCAACACCTCGTTGTTTTACAATTACGATTACCCGGCCTAATAATACCGGCTTCCCTGTTATTGTGACTTTGGATTTTGGGACCACCGGCTGTATAGGACCCGATGGCAGGGTTCGTAAAGGAAAAATTATTACTGAATATACCAACCGGCTTATTTACCCCGGAGCTATGGCCACCACTACTTTTGACCGGTTTTATGTAGACGGAACCCATGTAGAGGGAATACATAAAATAAGCAATATTTCAGACGTCCCAGTGCCTCCAATTTCCATTTCCAGAAAGTTTAAAGTTCAGGTTATTAATGGAAAGCTTACAAAACATGATGGCAACTTTATTGAATGGAATAGCACCCGGACTATCAACCAAGTGGAAGGATTGGCCACACCTGATTATCCTAGGGATGATGCTTTTAAAATCGAAGGTTCTGCAAACGGTTATGTAAAAAGAGGCAACCTGCTTGTTCGCTGGGAATCAACTATTACAGAACCCCTCCTGAGGCGGTTAACATGCCGCTGGATTGTAAAAGGCCGGATAAGAACAGTAAGAGCTAACCTGCCCAATCCCAATAACAGCCGCTGGGTTGCTATTCTTGATTTTGGTGTCGGCATCTGCGACAATCAGGCCACCATTACTATAAACGGGATTTCACGCCAAATTACTTTGCCGTAATTAAAAAAATATTATACCTTTAGAACAGTTTTCATAGGGTACGGATTAAAAACGGGCCAGGGTTTCTACCCAGGCCCTAACTTTTTTAGACAAGACACCAACCCTGCCTACCGGCAGGCATGCCCCAAGGCGGGTTTTATACCCCGCAGTTTACAGGCACCTGCACCCGTTCGATTTCCTTAAATATGTACCCCTTTTTTGTAAAAAAATCCAAACAAGCAGGTAAGGAATATTTTAGGTTAGGAAAAGCTTTTTCGCTGTCGTGAAAGACAACAATTGAACCAGGTTTTGCTTTACTGGTTACATTATTCAGACATTTTTCTTTGGTCAAAGACTCATCAAAGTCGCCGCTTAGTACATCCCACATTACAATTTTAGCCAATTTGTTTTCCATTGCTCCGGTAATGCCTTTTGCCTGTATTCTTCTTATTCTTCCATAAGGCGGTCTGAACAAGTTTGACTCAATATGCTTTGCTGCTTCTGTCACATCTGCCAGGTACGTCCCGGTAGTTGTTTTCCATCCGTTCAGGTGGTTTTGGGTATGATTGCCCACACTATGTCCTTCTTCCAGTGTTCGTTTATAGATAGACGGATAATCAACAACATTTTTTCCAATGCAAAAAAAAGTGGCTTTGACATTGTACTTCTTCAACTCATCCAATACAAAGGGAGTGGCGACAGGATGTGGCCCGTCATCAAAAGTGAGGTAAATTATTTTCTCTTCTGTGTCGACATTCCATAACCGGTGCAGATAAACCTTCTTCAACCACCAGGGAGTTTTGACAAAATATTTCATAAACATAGAAGGTACAAGTTACAAGATACAAGGCACAAGAAATACAGCTTGCTACTATACAAGCCTTGTACCTTGCCCCTTGTACCTTCCTCATTATCTTTGCACCCTTATGAGTAAAAAAGTAAGGGTTCGTTTTGCACCAAGCCCTACAGGTGGCTTGCATCTCGGAGGTGTAAGAACTGTTTTATATAATTATCTGTTTGCCAAAAAAAATGGCGGTGATTTTTTAGTGAGGATAGAAGACACCGACCAAAGCCGTTATGTACAGGGTGCAGAAGAATATATTTTTGATACACTGAAATGGTGTGGACTGGAGCCTGACGAAAGTGTACAGCATGGCGGCGATTATGGCCCCTATCGCCAAAGTGAAAGAAAAGCAAGCTACCGTCAGTATGCAGAAAAACTCGTAAATGATGGTCATGCTTATTATGCATTCGACACTACCGAAGAGTTAGAAAAAATGAGACATGACTTGAAATCAGAAGAAAATCATTCTCCACAATATGACCATACTATCCGTTTGAAAATGCGGAACTCATTAACACTGACTGCCAATGAAACGGAAAGATTATTAGCCGAAGGAACCAAGCATGTTATCCGCATAAAAATGCCGGAAAATGAAACAGCAGCCTTTACTGATATGATTCGTGGCGAAGTAAGTTTTGATACTTCGCTGGTAGATGATAAGGTTTTATTGAAGGCCGACGGAATGCCTACCTACCACCTGGCAGTGGTAGTAGATGATTATTTAATGAAAATCAGCCATGCTTTTCGTGGTGAAGAATGGCTGCCTTCTGCTCCGGTGCATATTTTGTTATGGAAATATTTATTTGGCCTGGAGAATATGCCGCAATGGGCACATTTCCCATTGATACTCGGACCAAATGGAAAACTGAGTAAAAGAGATGGTGCCAAATTTGGATTCCCTGTTTTTGCCATGAACTGGACCGACCCAAAAACGAATGAGCTGGTAGAAGGATTTAAAGAAAAAGGATTTTTACCTGAAGCATTTATCAACCTGCTGGCTTTATTGGGTTGGAATGATGGTACCGAACAGGAAATTTTTACTAAAGAAGAGCTGGTAGAAAGATTTTCGATGGAACGGGTGCATAGTGCAGGGGCCAAATTTGATTATGAAAAGGCAAAGTGGTTCAATCATGAATGGATAAAAAAAGCTTCAATCCCTCTTGATTGGCTTCTGCAAACAAATCAACCGGTTTCAACACAGCAGAGAAGCAATAATTTTTATGGCGAGTTTAGATTTGAAGTCAAGAACTTGCTTACACAAAATAAAATACCAGTTCTTGATGATGTCTTGCTAGATAAAGTGATTGAATTAGTGAAAGACAGATGCGTATTACTTCCGGATTTTGTACAACAAACTTCTTTCTTTTTCAAAGCACCGGAATCATTGGATATAGATGCTGTGAAACCGAAATGGAATGACGATAAGAAAAATTTTTTTATTGCCTACTCAGAAAAATTACAATCTGCTGGCGAATGGAATGCCCTTTCGTTAGAAAGTAGTTTTAAAGAGATGGCTGCTGAAAAAAATATTAAACCCGGTGAATTGCAACTCCCCTTCCGCATTATGCTAGTGGGTGGAAAATTTGGTCCGCCGGTATTTAATATCGCAGAATTGCTGGGAAAAGAAGAAACAACAGCCAGAATAAATAAGGCAATAACCCTGTTTGGATAACCATTAAACGATTACAATTTTATAGAGTCTGAACAACCTATGAGAAAATTGCTACCCCTGCTTTGTTTAATTTTTTTTATCGCCTGCCAGAAAGAATCTTCAACAGGCGGCGGCACCACCCCTCCTCCAACAACAGATAGTTTTACTGTTTCTATAAACAACGGCTATGGCGCAGGTAAGTATAAAATCGGCGACACTGTCCACATTTTCAGTACAGCCTACACCAGCAGCCAGCTATTTGATACCTGGAGCAGTTCCGATCTGTCTTTGTTGAACGGAAAAGATGAATGGCATACCTGGTTTATTATGCCAGCCAAAAATGTCAGCTACACCGGTAGCCTTAAAAATATTACCCCGGTTACACTCACTTTTGAACAAATAATGGGCCGGGACAGATTAAAACCTGTGTATTACTATTTTCCGGTGGGGCATAAAGGATTTGTTCTTTTATTGCATGGCTCCGGCGGCACAGCTCAGCATTTTGTTAGTAGTTATGAATACCAGCAACTCATTAAAGACTTAGTGAATGATAATTTCGGAGTGATTGTTACCGAAGCAGAAGAAGCCACTACTGGTATTGATGCAAATGGAGATGGAAAACTAAGATGGGCTGTATCACCTGCTGACTCAGTTACCAATGTTGATTATGCCAATATTAAAATCATAACTGATACTTTTTATAATCGTGGTGCAACCAACCGTAACAAATTCCGCTATTCCGTTGGTATGAGCAATGGAGGTAATTTTTCAGCCTACCTTTCTGCTTACTATAAATATAAAGCTGCCATTAGTTATTGTGCCCCGGCTGGTGCAGTGGCACTAACCACACAAACCCCTTTACAGTTTTGTATGGCCCGGTATGATAATAACGAAAATGTGGGACCAACGGGCAATGCGAATGCATTGACAAACTCACAAATGATAACCAGCCGTGGCGTTTGCAGCAAGTATTATATGCAGGAACATTCTCCATTGTATCCTGAACGATTCGCCAGAAAAGGTGATATAACAACTGTCAAATCAATTTCCCTTTTTAATGAATTAAAAAGCAAAGGCTACCTTAACAATAGAAATTACTTCAACGGATTTTCAGATGCCCTTACCACAGCCTACCAGGCCAATCCCACCTCCTTTCTTGAATTGAATAGTTTAACCGTGCTGCAAAAGCTTACGGTTATCGAACAGATTGACCTTGCCGTAGCAGACCACCAGATGTACAGCGACTACAACCGGGCTACGCTGAAGTTTTTGAATACGCAGTGCTTGTAAATTTGTTTGTATTTTCTTACCTACATTTACGGCAGCGAAAAAAGCCACATGAGCAGACCCGTAAGAGTATTAGTTGCCAAAGTAGGATTGGATGGCCATGACCGTGGTGCCAAAGTAATTGCTACGGCCCTTCGGGATGCAGGCATGGAGGTCATTTATACCGGTCTTCGTCAAACCCCTGAAATGGTAGTGAATGCTGCTTTGCAGGAAGATGTGGATGCAATCGGCATTAGCATTCTCAGTGGTGCACACAATACTGTTTTTCCCAAAGTGATTGCATTGATGAAACAAAAAGGAATGAATGATGTGCTGCTTACCGGTGGCGGCATCATTCCCGAAGATGATATGCAAAGCCTGAATAACATGGGAGTTGGAAAATTATTTGCACCCGGCACACCTACTTCTGAAATCAGTGAGTATATTACTGCATGGGTGAAAGAACACCGTAGTTTCTAAATACCTCAGCGACAGTAACGATTGCTTCCAAAAAACTTAATCCTTTAATACTTTCTTTCGTAAATTCAACTACATCTGTATTTACTTACCGGGTGTATAATCCTGGAGTCACGGATAATTTTTACG
>JANNCC010000023.1:0-1972 GCA_031386125.1 Chitinophagaceae bacterium | reverse complement strand
AAAGGGCAAGCCCTGCGATATGTTTGGAAGTGATTTGAGGCTTCATATACCAGAAAACACTTTATATACCTACCCTGATTTTTCAATTATTTGTGGTAAGCCCGAAACAACAGATGAGGAAGATGATACGGTTATTAAGCCTTCGGCTATCATTGAAATACTTTCAAAATCTACTAAAGATTACGACCGGGGAACAAAATTTATGCTATACAGAAGCATCCCTTCCCTTCAGGAATATATAACGATAGATTCTCTTTCAGTAAACGTTGAAATCTATACCCGGCAGGAAATTAATAGCTGGCGGCTTAAAGAATTCAAACAACTCTCCGATAGTTTTACTTTATCTTCTATAAACTTCACTATTCAACTTAATGATGTATATGAAGACGTGCGTATACCTGAATAACTGATATTTGCAAAAACTAATTACTATTGAAACAAGTTACTGCCTCCATCATCACCATCGGAGATGAATTATTAATAGGTCAGACCATTGATACCAACAGTGCATTTATTGCCCAGGAACTAAATAAAATCGGAGTATGGGTAAAACGAAGGCTTGCTGTTGGAGATGTATATGATGATATCTGGCAAGCCCTTGATGAAGAAAGCAAACAATCGGATATTATCATAATAACCGGCGGCCTCGGACCCACGGCAGATGATATTACCAAACCACTTCTTTGCAACTATTTTGGAGGCAACCTGGTAGTAAATGAAAAAGTTTTAGCACATGTAAAATATTTATTTGAAATAGTGTTTCGCCGCCCTGGCCCGATGCTGGAGAGAAACTTGAAACAGGCTGAAGTGCCGGATGTGTGTACCGTTTTGCATAATGCAAGGGGAACAGCACCGGGAATGCTTTTCAAAAAAGATGGGAAGGTTTTCATTTCATTGCCCGGGGTACCACATGAAATGAAGGGATTGATAGTAAATGAAGTTGTTCCGTATTTATTATCAGCATTTACAATGCCCGCCATCGTTCACCGCACTGCATTTACTTTCGGACAAGGCGAATCCATGCTGGCTGAACTGCTGAAAGATTTTGAAGTTTCGCTTCCATCGCATATCAAGTTGGCTTACCTGCCAAATTATGGAATGGTGAAACTTCGTTTGACATCGCAGGGAGACAACAAAGAAGAAGTAGAAAAAGAGTTGACTCCTTACTTTGAAAAATTGCAGGAGTTAGTAAAAGAATACCTTGTTAGCAATGAAGATGAAGGGCTGGAAACAGTGATTGGTAAAATCCTGAAAGCAAAAGGCAAAACGATGGCGACAGCTGAGAGCTGCACTGGTGGGTATATTGCTCATTTGATTACCTCTATCCCCGGTTCATCTGCCTATTATAAAGGAACACTCGTCAGCTATGCTAATGAAGTGAAAGAAAATGTGCTGGGAGTAAAAAAAGAAACGCTGAAAAATTTTGGTGCCGTAAGTGAGGAGACAGTAAAAGAAATGGTAAAAGGAACCATTACGGCTTTGGATGTGGACTTTGCCCTTGCTACTTCAGGTATAATGGGACCGGATGGCGGCAGCGGGGAAAAACCGGTCGGTACAGTATGGATTGCGGCAGGTAATACTGAGAAAGTGGAAACCCTGAAACTCAATCTGCGGTTTGACAGGCAACGCAATATTACCATCACAGCAAACAATGCACTTAATTTTCTGAGAAAATTCATTCTGGCTAACAGTTGATAGCCTATTATAACCAAATCATTACCTTTGACCCGTTCGATTGTATTGCGATTTTCTCTCTCCAAGTCTGGTGAGGCATTGACAGCATTGCAATCAAAAGTTGTAAATCAAAAATCTTAAATTCTTATATGGCTGTTGTTGATTTAATAATGCCGAAACTGGGTGAAAGCATCATGGAAGCCACCGTGCTGAAATGGCATAAGCAACCCGGCGATACCATTCAAATGGATGAAACCTTGCTGGATATTGCTACCGATAAAGTAGATAGCGAAGTACC
>JANNCC010000016.1:0-11122 GCA_031386125.1 Chitinophagaceae bacterium | reverse complement strand
TTGATGGTCTTCGTTTGCATCCCGGCCATCGCTATGTTTTTAAACATAATGATATAGAAGATTTTGAAAAACAAATGCAACGGGCTACTGCATTAATTGAAAAACAAAAATCTGGCGGCATATTAGTTATTACCGAAGGTGTGTTTGGCATGGCGGGTGATCAGGGCAACTTGAAAGATATTGCTGCACTAAAAGATAAATATGAATTCCGTTTGCTGGTAGATGATGCACATGGCTTTGGCACATTGGGCAAAACAGGTGCCGGTGCCGGTGAAGAACAAGGTGTGCAGGATAAAATTGATTTATACTTTTCTACGTTTGCCAAATCAATGGCTTCTATCGGTGCATTTATTGCAGGTGACAAACAAATCATTGATTACATCCGTTACAATATCCGCAGCCAGATATTTGCCAAGAGCTTGCCCATGCCATTGGTAATTGGCAACCTGAAGCGGCTTGAACTATTAAAAACACAACCGCAACTGAAAGAAAAATTGTGGGAAAATGCAAAGAAGCTTCAAAAGGGGCTGAAAGAAAGAGGATTTGATATTGGAAAAACGGACAGTGTGGTTACACCTATCTACATGAAAGGTGATGTACCCGAAGCAACGGCGATGGTAATGGACATCCGGGAAAATTATCACATCTTTTGTTCCATCGTTGTGTATCCGGTTATTCCGAAAGGACATATCATTTATCGTCTCATTCCAACGGCGGTGCATACAGATGAGGACATTCAGCAAACGTTGATAGCCTTTTCTGAAACCAAGAAGAAATTAGATGCCGGAGAATACCGTGTGGAAGCCATTCCTGATATGGCAGACGCTAAGTAAAAAATTAATTTTTCCGAGACGGCCTCTTTACGAAAGAGGCCGTCTTTTTATTTATACGGCAAGCTGATTTACCCCGATTCCATTACATTTACAACTAATAAAATTTACACTATGCGTAAGCTTTTCTTCCTTCTGTTTTTACTGCCAGTATTTGCAGCCGCTCAAACAAAAGAAATTACTTTAGAAGATATTTACAAGAAAGGAACTTTCCGTGGCGAGTTTGTACCTGGATTTGCCGGTGAAACGATGGATAGTTTGCTGGAGGCTTCCAACATTAAAGAGAATGATAAAAAAATTTCCGTATCAGATTATACAGTAAGTACCGATAAAAAAAGAATACTGATATTCAACAGCCGGGAAAGCATATACCGTCACTCTTCAAAAGCATATAGCTATGTGTACGATTTTGCTTCAAAAAAATTGCAAAAATTAGATACAGCCAAACTGATGCATGCCAGTTTTTCACCTGACGGCAGTAAAATAGCTTATGTAAAAGATAATAATCTTTACCTGTTTGACATGGCAACAAAGAAAACAAAAGCTATTACTACTGATGGAAAATGGAATAAAATAATAAATGGCAATTGCGATTGGGTGTATGAAGAAGAATTTTCATTTACCCAGGCTTATCAGTGGAGTCCCAAAGGAAATTATCTTGCCTATTATCGTTTTGACGAGAGTAAAGTGAAAGAATACCAGTTTACCCAGTTTGACAATACTCACAATAAACAGTACACCTATAAATATCCAAAAGCAGGTGATGAGAACTCTACGGTTGATATTTATATTTATAATGTAGCCAGCAGCACCAAAGCCAAAGCCAAATATGAACAGGGGGATATTTACATTCCCCGAATTAAATGGACACAGGACAACAACTCATTGGTTGTATTCTGGATGAACCGTCACCAGAATGATTTGAAGCTTTTACTCACCAATGCAAAAACCGGCGCCGCAACCACCATGTTTCAGGAAAAAAATAAATACTATGTAGATATTAACGACGACTGGCAGTTTTTAAAGGATGGAAAAAGCTATTTATTTACTAGTGAAATGAATGGGTTCAACCATATCTACCTTTATAGCATAGATGGAAAATCAAAAACACAAATAAGTAAAGGGGATTATGAAGTGACGGGCATCAATGGGGTGGATGAAAATAACAGAAGAGTTTTTTATACGATGGCATACCCCAGACCAATGGACAGAAATCTTTTTGTAACCGATTTTGATGGTAAAAAAACCTACCAGCTTACACAGGGCGAAGCATGGCACAGAACGGAGATAAACGATAAATTTACCCAGTTTTATGATTACAAATCTGATTTAAACACTCCGCAAACAGTATCGCTGAACAATATTGTAGTGACTGACAATAATGATATAACTGTCGTCGCAGTAAAAACACTAAATGAAAATGCTAAACTAAAAGCAAAAACGGCTGAATATGGGTACGGGAAGGCCGAGTTTATTAAAGTCCCCAACAGTAAAGGCGATACACTAAACGGCTGGATGCTGAAGCCTGCCAATTTTGACCCTACTAAAAAATATCCGGTATTGTTTTGTAACTATGGCGGGCCAGGTTCGCAGCAGGTTGGCAATCGTTTTGGGGCAGTTAGCTCATGGCACCAATTGCTGGCGCAAAAAGGATTTATTGTAGTAAGTGTTGACAACACCGGCACCGGTTTCCGTGGTGAAGAATTTAAAAAGAAAACTTATTTGCAACTTGGCAAGTTTGAAATAGAAGACCAGATAGATGCTGCGAAATATATCGGTAACATGCCATTCGTTGACAAGAACAATATTGGCCATTGGGGCTGGAGCTACGGTGGCTTTATGAGTTCACTCGCCATCACAAAAGGGAATGAGGTATTCAGTGCTGCTGTTGCAGTGGCACCTGTTACTTCCTGGAGGTACTACGATAACATCTATACAGAAAGATATATGCGAACTCCACAGGAAAATGCCAGCGGATATGATGATAACTCTCCTATTAACTTCACTGATAAAATAAAAGGCAAATACCTGATTATCCACGGCACAGCAGATGACAATGTACATTTTCAAAATGCCACACAAATGATAACAGCCCTGGTAAAAAGCAATATTGATTTTGAAAGTGCTTATTATCCTAACAAAAACCACGGCATCGGCGGGCAGATGGATAATACCACCATGCATTTATGGGGCAAGATGACCAATTGGATAATGGAGAATATGGGTAATGAGAATACAAAGAAACCTACTGTACCTGTTAAGCAACTTAAAGGCTTTTAATAAAATTGATTAAAATTGTTGAGAATGCCTCCTGGAAATGGGGGCATTTTTATTGGAAGACGGAACAGAGTTCAGTCTCTTACATTAATCCATGAAAATTTGTTCCGCTGAGCTAATTGAAATATAAAGTCCGATAATTATAGGTTCATTAATGACCCCTTAAATTCTATGCAATTGGGATATTAGTGACCGGAAAAAAGAACCCCGACTCGAAAGTCGGGGGCCCTAATCAAAAACCATTAACCATTAAACCTTATCCTATGAAAATTCAATGCTAATATCGTTAATAATTATTTAATGCCAATCTTTCTATTACCTTTTTTCGGTCATTTATTGAAATATGTACCTAAAACACAAAATTATTGACCCTGCTCAATATACCTGCACTAAACCGCAGTTTAAAAAACACTTAGTCAATGATTCGCAATCGTTTGCATAATTATTTTAACTTCACTAACATTTAAAGCCTTCAATGGTTGTTGTATAATGAAAAGAACAGTAGTTGCCATATCAGGTGCCAGTGGTTCCATTTATGCAGAGAATCTGTTGAAAAAATTATTAGCCATTAAAGAACAATGGACAGACCTCGCTATTGTAATGACGGACAATGCTAAAGAAGTCTGGAAAACAGAACTGCTCAATGAGTCCTGGAAAAATTTTCCTGTAAAGTTATTTGGCACTACCGATTTTTCAGCACCCTTCGCTTCGGGTTCAGGTCAGTATGATACCATGATTATTATTCCCTGCTCCATGGGAACACTTGGCCGCATTGCCACCGGTATTTCCAATGACCTTATTACCAGAGCTGCCGATGTTGTTTTAAAAGAAAGAAGAAAACTCATCTGTGTTGTCCGGGATACACCGTACAATCTTATTCATATCCGCAACATGGAAACTGTTACGCTAGCTGGTGGAATTATTTGCCCTGCTACACCGTCTTTTTACAGTCGTCCAACCACTATTGAAGAAGTAGCTGCCACTGTAGTTGACAGGGTGCTTGATCTTGCCGGCTTTGATAGTAAGAGCTTTCGGTGGGGAAAATAAAAGTCCCGGTAGATACCAGGACTTTTTTTCATGGACACACATTATTAAAACACTACTTAATCCGTAAATCTTCCTCCTGCATTAATCCAGTTGGTAATTTTTGCTCTCTCAGATGCCGGCAAAAGGCCGGATGGAGGCATTGCAGATGGATTACCGTCAACAGCTCTATTTTTAATATTGATTTTGAAGGTTACTATGTTGCATTCTACTTCCCAATTCATTCCGCCATTACTAACTGTGTTACTATGACAACCAGTAGTACAATTAGCCGACAACACATTTTTTACAGCCAGAAATAATGGTCCCGCAGTAAGGTTAATTACAGTTGCATTATTGTTACCTGTACATCCATTTACATCTTTTACTGCGATGGTATAATTTGCCGCAGGCAGGTTCGCAAATATATTAGACGACTGGAAAGTACCCCCATTTAAACTGTAAGTGTAAGGAGCTGTTCCACCGGATCCGGTAACGGTAATTGAACCATTGGCAGATTCACAAGGCCTGTTACCGATAACATTATTTGATACTGAAATAGTGACACCAGCACAAGGATTAGGTACTGTTAATGTAAATACTGCCGATCCTGTACAACCATTTACATCTTTAGCTGATATGGTATAGGAACCGGCTCCTAAGTTGGAAAAAGTTCCCGATGCCTGAAATGTTCCTCCGTTGATATTAAAAGTATAAGTGCCAGTACCTCCGGAAGCTGATGCAGCAATACTGCCATTGGTGGCTCCGGATGTAGTAGGGTTAGTAACTGTGCCGGTAACTGTAATGGTAATACCAGCACAGGGATTTGGTGCTGTTAATGTAAATGTCGTTGACCCGGTGCACCCATTTAAATCTTTTGCTACTACCGTATAAGAGCCGACAGCAAGATTTATGAAATTTCCCGATGTCTGAAATGTTCCTCCGTTAAGACTGAATGTAAAACCAGAACTGCCGGTAGCAGTTGCACTGATACTGCCATTACTAACTATTGTTGATGTTGGATTAACTGTTGTTCCCGTTACTGCTATCGTTACTCCGGCACAAGGATTGGTGCCCACTAATGTAAACGAAGACGAACCAGTACATCCATTGCTATTTTTAGCAATAATGGCATAGGAGCCGGCTGCAAGTCCTGTGAAACTTCCTGATGATTGAAAAGCCCCACCATTAAGATTATAGGTAAAGCCTGAACCACCAGTTGCTGTAACAGTGATGCTACCGTTGCTGGCAGTGAGGGTGGTGGGATTGGTAGTGGTACCGCTAACGGTAACAGTAATGCCGCTACAAGGGTTTGGTGGTGTAGGTGTTCCTCCCTTTCCACAGGAGCCACTGATAAAAATAGTGGCGATAAAAAAAAGGAAAGTTGAAGAAGTAAAATTTAAGAACTTCATAAGCATTTTTTTAATTTAATCGTTTCTTTCATCTCTAAGGTTGCCACATTAATATTCTATTTTCTCCGGAATTCTATTTGAAAGGCTTTATGCCGATTGAGAATAACACACCACCACTATTCAGTTTTACCTTACCATAACCAACACCACTCAGTGGCAATTTTATATACGGCTCCACCGTCAATGAAACATGCTTGTTGATATTCCGCTGATACCCACCAGACAAAGTAAGAGCAGAAAAATAATGTTTATTCTCATTGTTAATAGTCCATTCCCTGTTTAGTGTCGGGCCTGCGGGATAATACTTATAAAAATAGTTATACTTCTCTGTCTTCATCAGGTAAGAAGAAACTCCCGCAGAAGCAAAATATGATTTTTTTGAAGATTTAGAAAAATTATAGCTAACAGATAACGGTATTTCATACACTTTACAATCGGCATCCACTTTTTCCAGGTAAGGATAATAAATATAGAAATACGCAGGCGGGTGATAAGCATCCGGCGAGGCTGAGTAAACCTTTCTGCCAGCATAAAATCCTGCCCGGATAGTAAACCGATTGTTGAAAGTATAACCAAGTCCTCCGCCCACAATCAGTTTTGTGGTTCCTAATTTATCTTTCCCGACAAAACTTACATCAGGTCCTGCTGAA
Organism: Chitinophagaceae bacterium; assembly: GCA_031386125.1. GTDB lineage: Bacteria > Bacteroidota > Bacteroidia > Chitinophagales > Chitinophagaceae > JJ008. Next base: position 4,930 of record JANNCC010000016.1, on the reverse strand, counting down.
AGAGTGAAGAAAAATGAGTCCCCCTTTTTGGTCTTGTGCTTTTCCTTTTTTGCAATACCTTGTTTTACTGGCTGGCTCTCTTTATTTACATCATCAGTCTTTGCCGGCTCGTCTGCAGCCGGCTTCGTAGTAGTCGTTTCTATTGGATTTGCGGCTATAGCTTGTTCGTTTTGCTTTTTTTCAATACTCACAACATCACTTGCAGGGGTCGTTGCATTTATTATAATTGACGTCGCTATTGTTCTTTTCGCCGTGGGGGTATTTTTTGTATCATTAGCCCGCCATCGTTTGGCATCAGTATTTGACATCTTCTTATTCTTCACTACGTTTGAACTAATGGCTGAAGTTCTGTTGTCCTTATTCGTTTGATTGTTTGTATACAAATTATCAACCACTTTAGCTATAGCAGACCTCGTAACAGGCTTATTATCATCAATTGCAACCGTGTTAGCTGAATTACTTTTTTTATTTGTTAATACATCTTCTTTTTTAGTTACGTTATTATCCGTCTGCATAATTGCCGGCGGCAGGGCTGTCTGCTTTTGCTGAACAGTTTGTTCTGTAGCTACTATAGCCTTGTTACTTTTCCATGGCTTGGCAACAAGAAGCCCTGCCCCAGCAATGCTAATAAATAAGAAGAAGAAAAGAAACCTTCTCCTGTCATCTTCCTTTTGAGGCATATGCTTATTCAGCAGTTTCTCCATCTTTTTCCATGCCTGCTCATCATAAGTCGGGTGATGATGATCAGCTGCTTCCTTTACTGTTTTATCAAATTTGTCAAACTGCATTTCTTGCTATTTGTATTTTGTTTTGCTTAAATAGAATTTTCTGCAACTGTTTTCTTGCCTTAGAAAGATTGGATTTTGATGTGCCGATAGAAACACCCAGGTGATTAGCTATTTCCTCATGACTCAATCCTTCTATTATAAACAGGTTAAAGACAGTCCTGTAGCCCGGGGATAATTCCTGTACAGCCCTGATAATCTCATCGTATGATAATCTTTCAACAGCGTCTTCACTTACGGTTGCCACCTGGTATACCACATCATCTAATTGTGTAACCATCTGGTGTTTATGATTTTTCCGGAAGTGGTCAATAGCCGTGTAAACCATAATTTTTCTTAGCCATCCTTTAAAAGAACTGACCACATCTGCATAAGCCGGTTTATAATGATGTATCTCTTTGAAAATTTTAAGAAATCCGTCGTTTAAGATTTCTATTGCATCATCCTGCTTACTGGCATAGCGGTCGCAAATGGCCATAGCATACCCATAGAAAGAGCTGTATAAAATTTTCTGGCTCTCTCTCTTATTGAGTGCACAAGCCTCAACATGATAGGTCAATTCATCTGCAGATAGCAAGTTTAGGTAGTGTTTCGTTCAGAAATCGGGTTACTATATTAAAAGGTTGCTTTCGATGAAATAATAAGGACAAGTAAGTTACCTTATTTTTTAAACTTGGTTTTAAAGCTATTCCCTATTATCAAGCCAGTTATGCTGCTGCATCAGGGCAAAAAGTTTACTGCGGATTTCTTTGATTGGTTTGGGAATATTGCACAATAATATATAGAAGACCTTTTTCGCAGGCAACCAGCAATAGTCGCTGATAAAACCACCTTGTGAACCGGTATGTCCAGTCATGCCCAACCCCATTTCTGTAGTAAGAAACCAGCTAAGCCCAAGCCGGGATGGTATCGAATCTTTCCATTCTTGAAAAGGATAAACTGTTCTTGATTTGTTGACCCAGTCTTTTTCAATGAACAAATATTGTTGAATAGCCGTCTCGTATTTCCAAAGTTCTTCCACACTGCTCCATACACCGCCATTACCGGCAGCCGCAAAGGTTGGCTCTTCGCCATAATCCAGCTCTTCAAACTCACCTTCCTTATTTTTAATATAGGCATGCGCAACCCCGGTCACGGGATGAGGACCGTCAGTTATTGTTGATGTATTCATTCCGGCTGGCTTAAAAATAATTTCATTGATATACTCCTGCCATTTTTTATCAATTACTTTTTCAATGATCAAAGCGAGACCATTAAAAGCAGGGTTTGAATATTTATACTTAGTACCCGGTTCAAATTCAAGTGTTCTTGTTTGCTTTATCGGGGCAAAATTTTCTTCGTCTTTTGCAGATAGATAAAAATCATGTTCATCTCTTACTTTCCGGCTGTCAGGAATGCCGGATGTATGAGTGAGTAAATGATACAGCTTTATTCGTTTTGCAATCCTTTTACTTTTAAAGTCGGGGAAATACTTGTACAGTTCATCATCCAAAGACAGCTTACCTTCTTCTGCCAGTTTCAGAATGCCATACGCCACAAATGTTTTGCTGATAGAGCCGGTATTGAAAAGTGTTTTGGTTGTAATAGGATTTTTTGAATTTATATCTGCAATGCCAAACCCTTTTTGATAAATAACTTTATTATCCTTTACTAATAAGACCGCCCCACCGGGTTCTCCTGACTTAAAGTATGATTGAAACAGCGAATCAAATTGATTGGTCAGCATAATAGTAGTTTGCGATTTAGCAGCAACAGGTAAAAACAGTAGCAGAAGCCAGATATATTTCATAAAAACAATCCGTTATTTAAGTTAAGTAAACTAGCGCAGCATTTTACTGAATTTTTGCAACTCAGTCTTTTCTGCTGCTGACAGCAGCTCATTATTATCATACTTCAATTTAAAAAACAATACCCTTTTATGCTGCGGATATTTTTCCAGTATGCTTTCAATCATTTTACCCGATTCCTCATCTTTTATATAAAGAGGGGCTGTAGCAGGTAACTCAGATTTATTTTTGGAATGCTTTCTTAAAATAATTGCTTCTAAGGTGGCCATTTTGCCGGGGGAAATGGTTTTTACTTTGGTCGCCTTACTATATAAACCCTCTAATTGTTTTTTACTAAGCCCTCCCCGTTCCTGGTATTGATGCAGCAAGCTTTGAGTAAATGATGACAGGGGCTGTGCCTCCAGCACTGCTTTTAAAATGTCAAGAACAATATCTACCTCAGGTTTTAGCCTTTGCATAAAAAAGTGTGAGTAAAAATAAGCAAAAGCTATCGCTTTTGCAGCCAGTTATTGCGATACATCAAGCCCCCTCCCCCACTCGTCAAAGAAATTTTTATCCAGACTTTCCACATCATTTATTTGTGCTGTCTTTCGTTCCATTCATTCTTTAACCTTAAAAGTATATGTTATGAAATCAATTATCAGCAAAACAGTGGTACTGGCAGCCATTTGTACAACACTCTTTTCCTTTTCACCAAATCCAGGTGGCGAAGGCTTTGAAATTTACCTGAACAACAAAGTCGTATTGCAGCAATACGGTGGTGATTTGAACACTGTAAAAAGCCTGCAACTAACTCAAAACTCACCTGCTGACCAATTGACTGTTAAGTATCATCACTGTGGTAAAGTTGGTAAAAACAGGGTTATCACAATTAAAGATGGACATAACAAAGTACTGAAGGAATTCCGTTATGCAGATGCCACTACGCCGGTTTCAGCAATGGCAGTGAATGTAAAAAACATTCTAAGCTTAAAAAGAGCAGGCAATACATTAAAGCTGTTTTATTCTTCCAGTGAATTGCCAAACGGAAGAGTGCTTGTATCAATCAACGCATCTTCTGGCATTGCGGCACGGCCATGACAAACCTGACCCGACGCAGTATAAATATTACTAACTTGTGTTACTCTCTATTATATAGAAAGTTTATTTATCATTAAACCAAACAACAATGACTGCCGCTGCCAAATCTATCTGCTATTTCGGTTTTTACCTGTATGTAGTAGGCCTTACCCTGATTGCTATACCCAACCTCCTGCTCAAAACAATGCAACTACCTGAAACAAATGAAGTATGGATACGGGTAGTCGGTGTATTGGCTTTTTGTATAGGCTACTATTATCACCGTGCTGGTGCAGGAAACATACATGCTTTTTTCAAACACACCATTCCTACAAGGTTACTTGTATTTGCTGCCTTTACAACTTTTGTATTGCTTGATTATGTTTCGTCTGCTTTAATAGTATTCGGTGCAGCCGACCTTGCCGGTGCTGTGTGGACATGGATGGCATTGAAAAAAAGCTAACAGGGATATCTTAAAAAAAATCCCGTTTCTCAACGGAATTTAATATTGTATACATCGAAACCTGATTTTATTTAGCTGTCTGAGCTCTTATTACATTTAATGCACCACCAGCTTTGAACCATTCAATCTGCTGTTCATTATAAGTATGGTTCACGGTAACATTATCAACAGAACCATCTTTATGATTTAATACAACAGTCAACGGTTTACCGGGAGCAAAGGATGTTAAGCCTGTAATATCAATACTATCATCTTCCTGTATCTTATCATAATCTTCCTTATTGGCAAAAGTCAATCCGAGCATTCCTTGTTTCTTCAGGTTGGTTTCATGTATCCGGGCAAAGCTTCTTACCAAAATAGCTCTTACACCAAGAAACCGTGGTTCCATTGCTGCATGCTCTCTTGATGAACCTTCACCATAGTTCTCATCACCAACAACAATACTACCAACGCCGGCTGCTTTGTAAGCTCTTGCAGTAGCAGGAACAGCACCATATTCACCAGTCAACTGATTTTTTACAGTATCAGTTTTCTCATTATAAAAATTGATAGCACCAATCAGCATATTATTAGAAATGTTATCTAAATGTCCACGAAATTTCAACCAAGGGCCTGCCATTGAGATATGGTCGGTTGTACATTTACCTTTTGCTTTAATCAATAATTTCAAGCCTTTTATGTCTGTTCCTTCCCATGCTTTGAATGGTTCCAGTAATTGTTAACGTTTAGAATCTGTTGATACTTTTACCTGTATGCCACTACCATCAGCAGCGGGTGCCTGGTAACCGGCATCTTCTACATCAAATCCTTTTGGTGGCAATTCAAAACCTGTTGGT
>JANNCC010000372.1:0-3405 GCA_031386125.1 Chitinophagaceae bacterium | reverse complement strand
CCATTCCTGGATTCGATGGAATTGATAGCGCCGATTTGATTTTCCTTATTGTTTTTCTTCTCTGGGAATTTTTTCCATCTTCGGATGGGGCTTTTTTATTCCCGTGTAAAAAAAAAACACGGCTCCCCTAAAAAAGTAACTTTCGAAGTTTATTTGGTCATTTGAAACATATTATCGTATATTTGCGATATAAGATATACAAATGAACAATAAACAACACTGGGAAAGGGTCTACAACACAAAACAATTTACAGAAGTAAGCTGGTACCAACCCACACCAACAGTGTCGCTTGATTTTGTGAAAGAATTTTCTGTTACAAAAGACGCTGCCATTATAGATGTGGGTGGCGGCGACAGCTATTTTGCTGACCATTTATTAAATCTAGGTTACACCAATATTACCGTGCTGGATATTTCTGAAGCAGCAATCAACAGGGCGAAAAGCCGGCTGGGCGTAAAAGCCGGGCTTGTAAATTGGGTGGTTAGTGATATTACAGCTTTTGTTCCCGACAGGCGGTTTGATTTCTGGCATGACAGGGCAGCTTTTCATTTTCTGACTTCGGCGGAACAAATAAATAAATACCTCGCCATCGCCAACAAAGCACTTTCTTCGTCCGGGAAAATTGTAGTGGGAACTTTTTCAGAAAGCGGCCCCTCCACATGCAGTGGCCTTCCCATCAAACAGTACAGCGAGTCCGCATTAACGTTGCTGATCAAAAAATGGTTTCAGAAAATAAAGTGTATTCATACAGACCACATTACTCCGTTCAATACCATTCAAAAATTTTTATTCTGCAGTTTTAAAAAGGCAACCGCTTAATCATTATGGCAATTCATAAAAAAGAAGAGTTTACCCAAAAAGAGCAAGACCTCGCCAACTTTGCCAAAGCAATGGCACACCCTGCCCGTATTGCTATATTAAAATTGTTAGCACAACGAAACGAATGTATCTGCGGTGAAATAGTAGAATTGTTGCCATTGGCACAATCCACCGTGTCGCAACATTTAAAAGAATTGAAAACTGCCGGGTTAATTACCGGCACCATTGATGGCCCCCGCAGCTGTTACTGTATTAACTGGAAAGCTTTTCAAAAATTCAACAATGAGTTCAATGTTCTTTTTACTAACCTGAAAGTGAAAAATGAAAAAGCCTGTTGCTAAGGCAAAAGAGTCTCTTATTTTTTAACTATAAAATGTAAAGCCATGAACAAACAAATGAAAGACCCCGGAAACGGTGGTTGCTGCGGTGGCGGCGTAACCGATTGGGGTTGTTGCTAAAAACAAAAAGAGTCCCGCAGAGTGGGACTCTTTACCTTTACCATTATGCCAAAGAAAATTCTTTTCGTTTGTGTAGAAAACAGCAACCGTTCTCAGATGAGCCAGGCTTTTGCAAAAATGATTGGTGGCGCAACGGTCAAGGCATACAGTGCCGGCTCTAATCCATCGGGAAGAATAAACCAAAAAGCCATTGTGGCCATGAAAGAACTTGGCTATGACCTGAAAACACATCGTTCCAAATCATTGGACCAGGTAAAAGAATATGCGCCGTTTGATGCAGTGGTTACAATGGGCTGTGGTGATGCCTGCCCCTGGATGCCCGCCAAACAATTTATTGATTGGCAGATTCCCGACCCGAAAGAAATGGGTGAAGAGGAGTTTAATAAAATAAGAGATCTCATTAAAGAAAAGGTTGCTGAGCTGATATCATTACTTCAAAATTCTAATTAAGATATTTTTCAGGTATCGGGTTGTCTGGTGTTTCTGCCTGCCAGAATACAGAAACAATCCACCAGCGTTTTCCATCATTCCACAGTTGAATACTATTAATGCCACGCATAAAAGGCTTTTCTTCTTCTAATTTTCTTTTTGAATCGTAAGTGCTGAATATATGCACTACACTTCCGTACTGCTCGGTTTTTCTGCCAATTTCTCTTTCGAAAAAACCGTCTTTTTCTAAGAAGGGCCCCGATGTGATGATATAATCCTCCACCGTCATCACTCTTTTACCCATTATGCCGGCCGGCCTTTTACCTGTTGCCATTAATTTTCCTTCCGCAATAAATAATGTCCGCATCCGGTCCCAGTTTCTTTTTTCGCCAGCGGGGCCTGAAATAACATGGTACAACGAATGGATTATCGCATCCACCGATTCTACATCTTTTGAATTGACAGGAATACTATCCGCCTTGTGGTCACCCGCATATGCACTAATACAAAAGAAAAAACCGACTGCGATTGCAAAAACCTTCTTCATGCATTTTATTTCAGAGTAAATTACTGCAATTATTCAACTTTAAAATTCCGTTCATCAAACTGCTGGTTCTTTGCTTACTTTGCCAAAACATCCCGTTTGAATACGCCGTTTCTTTCCCGTAGCATTTACCTCTTCTTGTTTTCCCTCCTGGGAGTTGTGTATATCATCGGCCTCTTTGTGCCGCTGATGGATAATGATTCGGCCCACCATGCTAACATCGCCCTGCACATGCACCTTACGGGTGATTATGTTTCATTGGTTGACCATGCCGGCGCCTATCTCGACAAGCCACATCTTCATTTCTGGCTTTGTGCCTTTAGCTATAAAATATTGGGTGTTACTTCTTTTGCCTATAAACTTCCTTCTTTCCTGTTTTCCATCCTCGGAATCTATTCCACTTACCGGCTTGGAAAATCATTGTACAATAATGATGTGGGAAAACTGGCGGCACTGATTGTCGCTTCGTCTTTTGCATACATGCTTGCCAATAATGATGTGCGGATGGATGCGATACTGACAGCTTCCATTGCTTTTGCTATCTGGCAATTGGTGGAATTTATACAGCACCAAAAAATACTGAATGTAGCTGGTGCTGCCCTTGGATTGGCATTGGGTTTTTCTACCAAAGGCCACATTGCCGTATTCGTTCCGGCGGTGGCGGCTTTGTTTTATATTCTCTATCGCAAAGACTGGAACCTGTTCCTGAATTGGAAATGGTTACTACTGCTGCTGTTGTTTGCCGTATTCATTTTCCCCGTCGTGTATTGTTATTATTTACAATACAACCTGCACCCGGAAATAATGGTGCGGGGCAAAGACCATATCAACGGGGTGAAATTTATTTTACTCAATCAGAGTGTGGAGCGGTTTAGCGGTACCATGGGCAGCGATGCAAAACATGATTATTTTTTCTTTCTCCATTCCTTTCTCTGGGCTTTTGCACCGTGGAGTATCCTTGCTTATATCGCTTTGGCGGGTCGGCTTAAAAATTTTGTACAAAGAAAAGAGGAGTGGTTAACAACCGGGGTCTTTATCGTTATGGTGCTGGTTGTTTCTTTTTCGGGTTTTAAGTTGCCGCATTATCTCAATATTGTTTTTCCAACTACGGCGGTAATGGCGGCGGCATTTATCATCAGCAAACAATCACAACC
>JANNCC010000343.1:0-7383 GCA_031386125.1 Chitinophagaceae bacterium | reverse complement strand
CACTTCCATATTGTGATGGGAGTAGCCTCCTTCTTCGGCATGTTTGCCGGTGTGTATCACTGGTTCCCGAAAATGTTTGGCCGCTACCTTAACAGTACGCTGGGTTATATCCATTTCTGGGTTACTATGATTGGTTCTTATCTTATTTTCTGGCCAATGCACTATCAGGGGCTTGCCGGTATTCCCCGTCGTTACCTCGATAAGAGAGGTTGGGTTTCATTCAATGATTTCCCTGAGTTGGATAAAATGATTACCATCGTTTCTATTATAGTATTTGCTGTACAGTTGATGTTTGTATTCAACTTTATCTATTCCATTTTTAAAGGAAGAAAAGTAACAAACCAAAATCCTTGGGGAGCTAATACATTGGAATGGACAACACCATTACGTCCAGGTCATGGTAACTGGGAGGGAGAAATTCCTGAGGTTCACCGCTGGGCCTATGATTATGCTAAAGACGGAAGAGAGTTTATTCCGCAGACAGAACCGATTGGCGAGAATGAGAGTAAGCATTAGAAGTTTCGAGTTATGAGTCTTGAGTTACGAGTCAGAGACTTTAAAATATGGAAAGATCTTTTTTTACTTGATATGTTTTGATGATAACCCCGAGGGGTTCGATATGAATAGAATGGGACATAAATTCTATGTTCTTTATATTAACAAGCGGAAGCGGATGAAGAAGGTTAAAGATTATTTACAATTAGTAAAGCTTTCGCTGAGTATCATGGTGGTGTTCAGTAGTGTGATGAGTTTTGCACTGACAAAAGGCTCGGAGGATTATGAGAACTTTTGGAAAATGATACTCTTGCTCTTTGCAGGTGGGATGCTGGTAACAGGCAGTGCTAATGCCATCAACCAGGTAGTTGAAAAAGATACGGATGCAATGATGAAGCGGACAGCAAAACGTCCGATAGCGTCAGGTCGTATGAGTGCAACAGAAGGATGGGCTTTTGCCATTATTACTGGTGCTCTCGGTGTTTTTATATTGGGGAATTATTTCAACTGGCTGGCGGCGGGATTGGCAGCGTTTAGTTTGTTCCTCTATGCATTTATTTATACGCCGTTGAAAAAAGTAAATTCAATCGCAGTATTGGTAGGTGCGGTGCCGGGAGCATTGCCTTGTTTGATAGGCTGGGCGGCTGGCGATAATAACCTGGGAACAGGTGGTTGGGTATTGTTTGCGTTTCAGTTCTTTTGGCAGTTTCCCCATTTTTGGGCAATTGCCTGGGTGTCGCACAAAGATTATTCAACAGCAGGGTTTAAGTTGCTGCCCGCTAATGAAGGGCCAACAAAATTTACAGCGATGCAAACAATTGTTTATTCGCTGTTGCTGGTACCGGTTACGATAACACCTTATTATACCGGGATGTGTGATTATAATAGTACACAGGGAATAATAAGTTTGATACTGATAGGGTTGGCGAATTTGTTTATGATTGGAAGATGTGTGACATTATATAGAAAGATGGATGTGGGTTCGGCAAGAAAAGTGATGTTTGGAAGTTATATGTATTTGCCGGTTGTGATGTTAGCATTATTGTTAAGTAAGTCGTAATAATAAAGCAGTGATGGATATTGTGAGTAATCAACAAAGAAAGAAAATTCATCCCCACAAGTTTACCATGTGGGTAGCCATTGGAAGTATTGTGATGATGTTTGCCGGTTTGACAAGTGCTTTTATCGTAAAAAGCAATCAGACCAGTTGGGTGCCCGTGCTGATACCAAGAGTGTTTTGGATTTCTACGGCGGCTATTATTATCAGCAGTATCACCCTACAGATGGCGTTAAGATCTTTTAAGCAACGGGAAATGAGCCAGTACAGGATGCTGATTGGTGCGACGCTTTTACTGGGTGTTGCCTTTGTGGTGTTGCAGTGGCTGGGCTTTCAAGATTTGTGGGCACAAAAAATAACCTTCAAAGGTTCCGGTGCCGGACAGTTCCTGTATGTGATTTTTGGATTGCATGCCATACATGTGATGGGGGGAATAATCGCCTTGATAGTAATATTCATCAAAGCATTTATCGGGAGAACGAAATTGTACAGTTCCGTTCCGGTGGAAGTAGCAGCGATTTATTGGCACTTTGTAGATGTGCTCTGGATTTATTTACTGTTATTCTTTATCATAATCGGTGGGAGCTAAGCCAGTTAAGCAGACGATAGATTTTTGATTAGGTAAGTGATTAAATAAATGTTTCATTCTTACAAACATATTGTTCTGTAAGGTTTTAAAGCCCCTTTAGGGGTTGGGGTAAATTTTTTAATATGTCAACACAAGCAACAGTACATCAGACCAAGTGGTGGAGCGGTGGTAAAAGCCCCTTCAACCTGGAATATGGTAAAGTGATGATGTGGTATTTTTTGATGAGTGATGCCTTTACGTTTGGTGCATTCCTGATATCCTATGGCTCTATCCGTTTCAGCCAGAATTTCTGGCCCGACCCCAACGTGGTGTTCAATGCTTTTCCGGGAGCTGGTCATGCCAACCTGCCGTTAGCGTTTGTGAGTGTAATGACATTTATTTTGATTATCAGTTCTGTTACCATGGTGCTGGCAGTACATGCCGGGCACAAAGGGGATAAAAAAGGAGTAATGAAATGGATGGTCTGGACGATCATCGGTGGTTTGGCATTTCTGGGCTGCCAGGCATGGGAGTGGCATCACCTTCTTACTGGTGAACATGCTGTGCTGGTAGGCAATAAACTTGAGTTGATTCCTCAGAACATGAGAGGTAATCCATGGGGTGAGTTGGTAGAGAACAGTTCAGCCATTACTGCCGCATTAAATAATTCTTCACATGAGACATTGGTGCATATGGCGCATACCTATCCGAAGGAAGGAGCTACAGCATCAATGGAAGCATTGGAGAAAATGACTGGCGGACAATTAGCCGGAATGATAGATGTGGCTCATGCACATGTAAGAGAAAAAGGCCCTGTGGCGTTTGGCGGATACTTTTTTGGCATCACCGGTTTCCATGGCTTCCATGTGTTCTCGGGGGTTGTTATCAATATCATCATGCTGATAATGACGCAGAAAAATGTATTCCAGAATAAAGGCCATTACCTGATGATTGAAAAGGCTGGTTTGTACTGGCACTTTGTGGATTTGGTTTGGGTATTTGTATTCCTGTGTTTTTATCTGATATAAAGTGCCGGACTCAGGTAGCCTTCAGGAATCAGAGGATTAAATTTTGTAATTAAATACGTTATGGAACATTCATCAACATTATCACCCGAAGTATCTTTCGAACACCATCATTCAGATGCGGAGTTTAAGAGAAGGGTGAAGAAAACAACCATCCTGTTATCTGTAATTACAATTATAGAACTGGCAATTGGTTTAACTATTTACAGCCTGAATAAAGGAGATACAAACAGAGCTTTCCTGATATTAGCTATCAAAGGGATCGTTTGCATCCTTACTTTAGCAAAAGCATATTATATCGTTTCTGTGTTTATGCACCTCGGTGATGAAATCAGGAATATGATCATGACAATTGTAGTACCATTGATGTTGTTCATCTGGTTTATTTTTTCTTTTATCTATGAGGGGAATTCGTATAAGAACCTTCGTAATAAATATGACCCATATTTTAAGGAAACAACAATGCCGAAAGAAAAAGGAAAGAGTGAGCATCACGAGGAGAAGCCGGCAATAAAAAGTGGCAAAGAATAACCAGCTATATTATTTATAAAACCCAAACCATTAGGCCGGAAAGCGGTTTAATGGTTTTTTATTTTTTTGAGACCTCACCCCGGCCCTCTCCACGGGATGAGACTGATGCTGAAATTGTTTTCGGGTAGAGATTTAAATTTGAAACTGTGAACAAGAAAGCTCTATATGCAATAATGCTGGCACTGCTGCTGCCACTAACTGCTTATTTTATTGTAAAAAAGAAAAGCGAAACGGCTGTTACCATGCCAAGGCATTACCTGCCCGACTCAGTGGTTACTGTAACAAAAAAAGGAAAAAGAGTAAGCGATACGGCCTGGCACAAGCTTGCCGATTTTACATTAACTAACCAGGAAGGCAAACTTGTTTCATTAGATAGCCTGAAAGGAAAGATTATTATTGCCGATTTCTTTTTTACGCATTGTCCCACCATTTGCCCCGGTCTTACCCGGAATATGAAGCGAATGGCAGAATCCATTCACAATGGACAACGGGTGGGAGATAAAACCAATAAACAGGTTCACTTTCTTTCTTTCAGCATTGACCCGGAAAGGGATTCAGTGGAACGGTTGAAATACTGGGCTGATAAATACCAGATTAACCCGGAACAATGGTGGCTGCTTACGGGCGATAAGAAAGTGATTTATGATATGGTGATTGAGGAAATGAAAGTGGGACTGGTGGATGGGAAAGGGGTTGATACTAACTTTATACATAGTGACCGCTTTGTATTGATTGACAGTAATCGGCATGTAAGGGGATATTACAAAGGATTGGATTCAATATCTCTTACCAAACTCTCTAACGATCTTGTGTTGCTGACAATGGAAAAAGACCCACGAAGCAAGAGTTTCTTTGATGGTAAGCTTCAACTGATGGCTGTTGTTTTTTTACTCGCCATTTTTGGGGTGGGGTTATTGTTATTCTTTATACGAAAAAAATCATAACATATGCTACAGGCAGTTTGTACAAAGAATGATAAAAAAGCAAAAACATTAATATTTATATTCTCTGCTGTAGTATTTGCAGCGGTGGTGCTGCTAAGCCGGGTGAAGCTGGATGTGAACCTTGGGTTTGATGTGCACCTGTTTGCAAAAGCCAATGCCATTATTAATTCTTGTGTAACGGTGTTGTTGATCGCTGCACTGGTGGCTGTAAAAAATAAAAACTATACGCTGCACAAAAACCTGATGATGTCGGCGATGCTGCTCTCCGTTCTTTTTTTAGTGAGTTATATCTGCCATCATCTGTTTGCGGGGGATACAAGATTTGGAGATGTAAACCACGATGGAGTAGTTTCTGAAATAGAAAAAGCTGCCGTTGGCAGCAGCCGGATGATCTACTACATCATTCTTGGTACACATATTCCTTTAGCTGGTATCATTCTTCCTTTTATCCTCTTCTCTGCTTACCGTGCATTAACAGGAGAATTTGATAAGCATAAAAAACTAGTTCGCATTACCTGGCCCATTTGGTTTTATGTGGCGGTAACTGGGGTGGTGGTGTATTGGATGATAAGTCCGTATTATAATTAAAACCCCAATTCTTCTGCCGGGTCCCAAAATAGTTTCTTGAAATCAACCACCTGGTCGTTCTTTACTTTAATACCTTCTTTCTTTAATAATTTTTCCATATTGCCAGGAGGTGAGAAATGATGCTTGCCGGATAAGATGCCGAGACGGTTGACTACCCGGTGTGCAGGTACTTTTGGTTTTACTCTTCCGGCCCCGTTCATGGCCCAGCCGACCATGCGGGCAGATGATTTAGTGCCGAGACAGGCAGCAATGGCTCCATAAGATGTTACTCTTCCTTTGGGTATTTGCCGGGCTACTTCAAAAACCAGCTCAAAGAAATTCTCTTCCCTTTTGCCGGAAGGCTTTAGCATTTTTAATTTTTCGGAAGATTTTTTTTTGGTGGCCATGCCGTAAAGATAATAATAACTGCTACAGAGAGTTAATAGAGAGTATAAAAAATCGCATCACTCTTGGTTCGTTATTACACCTCCGTGAAACTCTGTTTACCCTGTGTTTACAATTTTAACACAGAGGACATTGAGAAAACAGGAGGAACACAGAGAAGAATTAAAGACAAAGGGTTTGTTTATTACCACTCGTAAATAATAGAAAACTTTAACGGCTATCATTTTCAGTCGGCGATTTCAATTCACTTCGCCGAGGTTCCGGCACATTTTCATATTCATAAGGACAATGCTTACAACCATTGCCACAGCAATAACCTTTATCTAAATGATATTTTTGGGTAAGCACCACATAGCCGTCTTCATTAATGTAATAATCTATTCCCTCAATCAGCTCCTTCATACTCCATTAGTTTTTCTTTCAGCTTCAAATCTTTTTCGGTGTTTCCCAAATCCACTGGCAGGGAAAAGCAACAATAATGAATGCGATTACAGCCAGCTATGTCTAATGATTCGTAATGAGTTTTTATTTTCAATTCATCAATCACTATGTCTTGTTTAAATACATCATCAGAATCTGTGTGTACAACGCACCCATACATTTCAATCACTGTTTTGGTAAACCTGTATAAATCCGGACTGTCCGTCTTTAAATGTATTAAACCACCGGGAACGAGAAATTGTTGATACAACCGCAAAAATTTTGGGTGTGTCAATCTTTTTTTTGCCTTTGACATCCGGAGTTGCGGGTCGGGGAAGGTGATCCAGATTTCTGCAACTTCATTGCCGGAAAAATATTCAGCTACCTGGTCTATCTGTGTTCTGAGAAAAGCAACATTGGTCAACTTATTTTGTAATGCTTTTTTTGCACCTACCCAGATGCGGTTGCCTTTCAGGTCAATACCGATAAAATTTCTTTGTGGAAATAACTGGCCAAGTCCTGTTGCATATTCGCCTTTGCCACAGGCCAGTTCAAGGGTGATGGGATTATCGTTTTTGAAAAAGATATTCCACTTTCCGCTAACCTCTTTTGGAAACTGCAGCACATTGGAAAATGTTTTCAGCTCTTCAAATCGAATCAATTTTTTTTGCCCCATGGGAGTAAAGATACTAATGAGGTAGTAAGTAAGTGTGTTGCCAGTAACCCTGGTAGTGTATTGGTTTGAACCACATCGACTATTCACACCTTTGGGGGGCAAGTTGTGAATTGCCATATTCCTATCTTTCTATATGGTTCATTTACCATACAAAAGTGTTTAAATAACCAAACTGAGACACTACCAGAATCTGCCTGCCTGGTTTTTTATTATATTTTTTTATCCTCAATATATTTTTTAACCGCAGGAGATAGTTTAAGCGAAGAATTTCCTTTTATATTAATGGAGATAAGTTCAACTAACTTTATGATGCTTTCCGGTAAGGAAGTAAGTTTATTGGCTTCAAGATATAATTCTTCCAGGTTGGTAAGATTGCCGATACTTTCAGGAAGTGCGGTAAGTTTATTCCCATTCAAGTCCAATACAAACAAGTTGGTAAGCTTACTAACACAGGGAGGCAGGGTAGTTAACCTATTATATGACAAGGCAAGGTATTTTAGCTTCACAAGTCTGCTCATACTTTCAGGAAGGGTGGTCAACAAGTTGCCACCTAATCCAATTTCAGTAAGATTGCTGAGTTTGGAAATACTTTCAGGGATGGAGGGCACCATTACTCAATTAATAAATCTGACATCGCTGGATCTGTCTGGCAATAAACTTAGCTCAATTCCGGAGAATATCGCTCAATTAAAAAA
>JANNCC010000339.1:0-2914 GCA_031386125.1 Chitinophagaceae bacterium | reverse complement strand
TTCGGCGATTTTCTCCAAACTGATTTTACCCTGTTTATAATAATGCAGCATTAATAATAAAGGATGCTGTACCAGTGGCAAACCGGCATAGGCTTTTTCGTAGGGTTCATCTTTCTCGTCCCATGTATGCGGCGCATGGTCGGTGGCAATCACATCAAGCCTGTCATCCAGCAATGCTTTCCATAAGGCTTCTTTATTATGCGGGGCTTTTATCGCCGGATTGCATTTTATTTGATTGCCCAGCCTTGCATAATCATTGCTGGTAAAATGTAAATGGTGCACACATACTTCAGCAGTTATGCGTTTTTGTTTCAGTGGAAACATATTCGTAAACAACTGCAACTCTTTTTCTGTGCTTATATGCAGAATGTGAAGCCGGGTATTGTATTTTTTTGCAATCTGGATGGCATATAGTGAAGATTCGTAACAGGCTTCCTCATCTCTGATGATGGGATGGTCGGCTGTCGTCAACTCTTTGCCTGTCAATTTCATTCTTTCTAAATTCTGCCGGATAATTTTTTCATCCTCACAATGAGTGGCAATCAGTACTTCACTTTCCCTGAAAATTTTATCCAGTGTGTTCGGATTATCCACCAGCATATTACCGGTGCTGCTGCCCATAAATATTTTTATGCCGCAAACATCTTTTCTTTTATCATTCGTTTTCAACACTTCATCGGCATTGCCATTGCCCGTACCCATAAAAAAAGAGTAATTAGCCAGAGATGTCTTTGCTGCAATGCTGTATTTATCTTCAAGTAACTCCTGGGTAAGGGCATTGGGAATGGTATTGGGCATTTCCATATAACTGGTAACACCACCTGCCACCGCCGCCTTTGCTTCCGTATAAATTGTTGCTTTATGCGTAAGCCCCGGCTCCCGAAAGTGTACCTGGTCATCAATACATCCCGGAAATAAATATTTCCCTTCCCCGTTAATTTCAACGAAATCCATGTTAGACTGTGAAATCTGTGGCTCAATTTTCTCAATCCTGCCATCCGATATCAACACATCCACCGTTATAATCCGGCCTTCGTTGACAACCTGTATATTCTTAATCAGATATTTTTGCATATTTTGTCGTCCGAATCTAATCCCATGACATATGCAATTTAGAAAAACCCTTGTAAGACTCCTGCTAATTCTTTTTCCCCTTGCCGGTGCTGCCCAAACCACTTATTTTCCGCAGGGCGATAAGGCAAATATCCTGATAGAAAGACTGGAGATAAAGGCCAAAGCAGATTCCTCGCTGAATTTTTCTAAAACAAGACCCTTTAGCCGCAAGGCAATACTGAACAGCTTCGGCAATACTGAAATATCGTCTTCACTACTGCTAAATACCGGTAAAAAGGTGGTGCCGCTTTCTAAAGTGGATCAGTACAACCTGAAAAGCCTGAGGCTTAATAACATTGAGTTTGCAGGAGGGGAGTGGAGCAGGTTTAAAAGTAAGAAGCCCATCGCCAAACGGTTTTACCAAACCCCTGCCAGTCTTTATGAAGTACATATCAAAGACTTTGACCTCGTCATTAACCCGGTGATACAGGTTACCGTATCAAAAGAAAATAATAACGACCAAACCCTCTACCTCAATACAAGGGGCCTTACCCTGCGGGGAAAAATTGCCAATAAGATTGGCTTCTTCACCTACCTTACCGATAATCAGGAAAAAGATCCGTTGTATGTAAGGGATTGGACAACCAGCCGTTTGGCAGTGCCGGGGCAGGGTTTTTACAAACAATTTAAAACAACCGGCTACGATTATTTTGATGCCCGTGGTTATATCACTTTTAATGTTGCCAAATACATTGATGTAGCATTTGGCTACGATAAAAATTTTATCGGCAACGGTTACCGCAGCCTGCTCCTCGGAGACAACAGCAGCAGTAACCTTTTTCTGAAACTGAATACCCGTATCTGGAAGTTCAATTACCAGAACCTGTTTATGGAGTTGCACAATGCCGACAACAGGATAGGCGATAAATTACTCGGGAAAAAATATGCAGCCATGCACCACCTGGATTTATCGGTAACCAAATGGCTGAACATCGGTTTGTTCGAAGGCGTTATTTTCGGAAGAAAAGATCACTTTGATTTTGGCTATCTCAACCCGGTTATTTTTTACCGCTCTATCGAGCAGCAAAATGGAAGCTTTGATAACTCTGTTATTGGGTTAGATGCAAAAGCTAACATTGCCCGCAAGTTCCAGGTGTACGGCCAGTTTTCTCTCGATGAGTTTTTATTATCAGAAATAACCAAAAGCAACGGTTATTGGGCCAATAAATTCGGCATACAGGTGGGGGCTAAGTACATTGATGCATTCGGAGTCAGCAATCTTGATTTGCAGGTAGAGCATAACAGGGTTCGTCCCTTTACGTATTCTCACCGTGATTCAGTAGCCAATTATACGCACTACAATCAGCCATTAGCACATCCGCTGGGGGCCAACTTCAGTGAGTTTATTGGCATTGCCCGTTACCAACCTGCACCAAAGTGGTTAACAGTTGCAAAACTTATTTATTACTCACAGGGCAGAGACAGCAGCAGCCGTAGCTTTGGCGGAAATATATTTTTACCCAATCAGGCTCCATTCAGAACAACCGAAAACGGCTATTTTATCGGCAGCGGTTGGAAGACAAATGTGTTCTATGCCTCATTCCTGTTGTCGTACGAGTGGAGAGAAAACCTGTTTCTTGAATTCAATGGTATCTATCGCAAACAGGATACAAAAACAGCTCCCATTACATCCGCCAATACTTCTGTTATTACGTTTGGTGTTCGTTGGAATATGCATCGGCGGGAGTTTGATTATTGAGGCTGTCAAAACAGAAAAATTTGCGGAAAGGGGTTCCAACCACTATTAACCCGACGTGTCCCGATTTTTATCGGGAACGTAAGCCACAAAATGTGGGTGGGT
>JANNCC010000326.1:0-3822 GCA_031386125.1 Chitinophagaceae bacterium | reverse complement strand
GCTTTCCTTGCATTCTCCAGATAAGTTGGGACAGAAATATGTGAATGAGCCGGAACTATGGAAAGAAACCGAGGCATTAGTAAGAGACGTTTTAATAAAAACAAATACCCCGTTTGTAGAAGTGCAGGACGAAGCTGCTTTCTATGGCCCCAAGATTGATGTACAGATATGGAGTATCATTGGCCGTGAGTTTACATTGGCTACAAACCAGGTGGATTTTGCCCAGGGGCGTAGTTTCAAATTAGAATTTACTAACCAGGATAACAAACCCGAAACACCATTGATTATTCACCGGGCACCATTGGGAACTCATGAACGTTTTATCGGCTTTCTGTTAGAGCATTATGCTGGTAAGTTCCCCTTGTGGCTGGCGCCTGTTCAGGTTAAAGTATTGCCGATCAGCGATAAGTTTTTAGACTATGCAAAATTGGTTTCAGATAAACTGAAAAAAGCAGACATTCGCAGTGAGGTAGATGACAGGCATGAAAAAATAGGAAAAAAGATCCGTGACACAGAGTTGATGAAAGTGCCTTATATGCTGGTAGTGGGAGAGAAAGAGATGAATGAGAATAAAGTGGCCGTAAGGCGACAAGGAAAGGGTGATGCAGGAGTGAAGGATGTAGATGAATTTTTAAATGAAGCCGTATTGGAAATTAAAGAAAGAAGAGAAGAATAAAAGATTCAATGGCAATATTCAAAAATTGAGTATTTTTAATGCAAGCCTCAAACCCCTGTAATGAGGATTTTATTAATAAAAAATATATACTCCCTCAGGGTGGGGGTTAACTAAAAAAAATAAATGGCAGTACCACAAAAACCCGGAGGCGGGTTCAGCAGACCAGCAGGCGGCGGAGGCTACAAGCCCGGCGGTGGCGGATTTAATAAAGGCGGTTTCAGAGGCAGATTTGCTCCCCGCAAAGAAGCAGAGCATCGCATTAATCATTTCATCAGGGTTCCACAGGTTCGTTTGGTAGGTGATAATGTGGAACCGGGCATCTTTGATACACAAGTTGCCTTGAAAATGGCACAAGACCAGGCACTTGATTTGGTAGAAATTTCTCCAACAGTTGATCCACCGGTTTGTAAGATTATTGACTACAACAAATTCCTGTACGATAAGAAGAGGAAAGAAAAAGAGATGAAGGCCAAGAGCAAAGTCTCTGAAGTAAAAGAAATCCGGTTTACTCCCAATACAGACGACCATGACTTCGACTTTAAAGCAAAACATGCTGTTGAGTTTTTAAAAGACGGTAACAAAGTGAAAGCTTATGTGCAGTTTAAAGGCCGGGCAATCCAGTTTCAGGACAGGGGGCAATTGTTGCTGCTGAAATTCGCTGAACGCTTAGCTGAAGTCGGTATACTGGAAAGTATGCCAAAGATGGAAGGCAGAAGGATGCTCGCCATGTTTGCACCCAAGGGGAAAAAGAAAGGATAAATTAAATTTACTACTGATATAACCCATTCTGTTTCGGCAGGATGGGTTATATTTTTAATAAAGGGGGTAATTCATCATCTGGTTTTAACCGTTGGTACAAAATCCTTCAATAACAGATACTGAGCCGCTCCTTTCCGTATCTTGAGCCACTAATAAAACGATGACTATGCAATTCTCTTTTTCAAGAACTTTTACTTTGTTTATAACATTAACTGTTTCGGCAGCGGTAACGGCGCAACCCACAAATGGTACCCGGCCAGATACAACCAGGCGAACACCGCCAACCACCACCACTGGTCCAAAGCCTTACAAGGAAGTCATTACTTCTAAAGCTGTTTCTGACAGAGGGTTGTTTTGGGTACATAAAATTGAAGACAAGTATTTTTTTGAAATACCTGATTCATTGTTTGGCAGAGAAATTCTGATTGTAAACAGAATTTCTAAATCTGCTGCAGCTAATCGTATCGGTGGTTCGCTGGGCTATGGTGGCGATCAAATAGGGCAAGGTGTTGTTAAGTTTGAAAAAGGGCCTAACAATAAAATTTTCCTGAGAACAATTTCTTATGCTGAGTATGCAAAAGATTCTACATCGCCGATGTTTACCTCATTGAGTAACTCGAATCTTCAGCCAATAGCTGCTTCATTTGATATGAAATCATTGGGAAAAGATTCAACAGGAGCTGTTATTGATATTACTGATTATATAAGTGGTGATAATGAAGTGTTACACTTTACAAGTGCATTGAAAACTGCCCTTCGTGTCGGTGCCGTACAGGCCGATAAATCGTATGTGATATCCGTTAAGTCTTATCCAATCAATGTCGAAATAAAATCATTAAAAACTTATGGACGAATGCCTGCAGCTCCCGGTACACCTGGTGGTGGTGGCGGCGGCGGGAATTTAACGTTTGAATTGAACAGCTCATTGGTTTTGTTGCCCAAGGTTCCTATGAATGTAAGAAAGTTTGACAAACGTATTGGGTATTTCACTGTAGGCTATGTAGATTTTGATGCAAACCCCCAGGGAGTAAAGAGTATTGTTTTGGCAAAAAGATGGAGACTGGAACCAAAAGATGAGGACATTGAAAAATATAAAAGAGGCGAATTGGTGGAACCGAAGAAGCCAATAATTTATTATATAGATCCCGCAACGCCAAAAAAATGGATTCCTTATCTTATACAAGGAGTAAATGATTGGCAGGCTACTTTTGAAAAAGCAGGATTTAAAAATGCCATCTTCGGGAAACTGGCTCCCACAAAAGAAGAGGACAGCACCTGGAGTCTTGATGATGCCCGTAATTCTGCCATTGTTTATAAAGCCTCGGATGTGGCAAATGCAAGCGGCCCAAGTGTAGCTGATCCCCGCAGTGGTGAGATAATTGAAAGCCATATCAACTGGTATCATAATGTAATGAGTTTGGTACGCAACTGGTACTTCATTCAAACTGCTGCTGTAGATGCCAATGCACGGAAGTTAGTATTTGATGATCAGTTAATGGGACGGTTAATACAGTTCGTTTCATCACATGAAGTGGGACATACACTGGGGCTTCGTCATAATTTTGGATCAAGCAGCACCGTGCCAGTTGAAAATTTAAGAAACAAAACCTGGGTTGCAGCCAATGGCCATACACCTTCAATAATGGATTATGCCCGGTTTAATTATGTGGCACAACCAGAAGATGGGTTGAGTGGTGAAGAACTACAGGGACGAATTGGCGATTATGATAAATGGGCTATTGAATGGGGTTATCGCTGGTTTCCTGAATTTAAAGATGAAGATGCCGAAAAAGAGTATTTGAATAAATGGGTGATTGAAAAACTGAAAAACAGAAGTCTTTGGTGGGGAGATGGTGAATCTAATGGAGATGATCCAAGAAATCAGACAGAAGATTTAAGTAATGATGCCGTAAAAGCTTCTACTTATGGAATAGCAAATCTTAAAAGAATTTTGCCAAACCTTTTTACCTGGGCAAAGGAAAATAACGAAGGATATGGAAGTTTGAACGAAATGTACGATCAATTAAGGGGGCAGTTCGGTCGGTATATGGGTCATGTAAGCCGTCATGTAGGTGGAATTATGTTAACACCTAAAACAGTTGAGGAAGCCGGCCCGGTGTATGAATATACCTCCGAAGCAAAGCAGCGGGAAGCAGTTGATTTCATCAACAAACAATTATTTGCAACCCCCATCTGGTTATTGAACCAAGATATATTTAGTAAAACGGGGGTTAGCGGACTGGCAACTATCTCAGGACTACAGGATAATGTATTAAACCGCTTATTTGGCTCCGCAACTTTTAATAAACTGATAGAAGCAGAGGCAGCTATTGGCAATAATGCAATATAGGCGGGGCCACTCCAATGGGGAAGGGTAGTTCTAAACA
>JANNCC010000323.1:0-17100 GCA_031386125.1 Chitinophagaceae bacterium | reverse complement strand
CTTCTGAGGAGATACTTACCAATCATGTCAAATTCTAAGTTTACCGTATCTCCTTCCAGTACTTTGCTAATAGAAGTATGTTCAAATGTGTAAGGGATGATGGCAACACGAAAACTCTTTTTTTTCACATCAAAGGCAGTCAGGCTGATACCGTTCACACATATGGAGCCTTTCTCAATTATTAGCCCCGCAAATTTTTTAGAAAACTCAAACTCAAATTCCCAACTGCCCTTTTTTTCTTTTCTTTTTATACAGATTCCGGTTGTATCAACATGCCCTTGTACAATGTGGCCGTCCAGCCTGTCATTGATTTGAAGGCAACGTTCCAGATTAATGGATGTCCCGGTTTTCCAGTCTCCAAGGTTGGTTTTTTGCAGCGTTTCATCAATGGCGGTTATCCGATGGGTGTTTTTTTTTATTTCTTCTACGGTAAGGCAAACACCGTTATGGCTCAAACTCTGATCCGCTTTTAATTGGGAAGAAATGGGCGATTCTATCCAAAAAATCCTGTTGGAGGCGTTGGAAATGACCTCTTTAACAATGCCGATAGTTTCAATAATACCAGTGAACATACCCCAAAGTAAATCATTTCTTTTTCTATTTTCTTTTTTCAACTTTCCCGCCTATCTTTGCCTCCCGAAAAATGAGGGGCTAAAAAATCCCGAAGGAGGTATATATTTTATGCTAATTATTGATTCAAAAGATTGCGAAAACATAGACAAGGCTTTAAAAAAGTACAAGAAGAAATTCGAGAAATCTAAAGTACTGTTGCAGCTGAGGGAACGTCAGGCCTTCATAAAGCCATCAGTAAGACGTCGTGGTCAGGTGCTGAAAGCTGTGTATAAGCAGAACCTTGCAATCGGCAAATTCGAAAGCTAATCCGGACTCCGGACAATATATTGTAGAAGATGGCAGCAAAGTTTAATAGCTTTGTAGCTGTCTTTTTTTATTTATATGACGAAGCAGTAGCGAAGTCTTATGCCTGTATTAAACCCTCAGTTCATCCAGTCCTTTCTTGATTACCTGAAATACGAAAAAAGGTATTCAGTTCACACCCTGACTTCTTATCAAACTGATCTTATTGATTTCATTGATTTTCTGGAAATACAATTTGGTAGTGTTTCACTAAAAGAAGTAAGTCATAGCTATGTACGTAGTTGGCTGGCTTCTCAAAAAGATAAAGGTCTTACCTCCAAATCCATCAACCGGAAAATTTCCAGCCTTAGGTCTTTTTTTAAATTTCACTTAAGAACTGGTACTATTGAGTCAACACCTATGGCACAGGTAATCAGCCCAAAGAATGGTAAGCGGTTGCCCGTTTTTGTAAAAGAAGAAGACACCCGAAAATTAATAGAAACTCTCAATCAATCTACGGAAAACTGGAAAAGTCTGAATGCAAAAATGCTAATCACTATTTTCTATGCCACAGGTATGCGGTTAAGCGAATTGATTAATCTTAAAGAAAAACAGGTTGATTTTAGCAACTCCCAGATCAAAGTACTGGGAAAGGGCAATAAAGAAAGGATAATTCCAGTCAGTAAGGAAATAGCTGAAGCCATCAGGAACTATCAGCAGTTAAAGAAAAAAGAGTTTGAAAAGACAGACGATGTTTTGCTGGTAACAGAGAAAGGGAAAAAAATGTATCCTAAATATGCCTACCTGCTGGTAAAGCAGGTTTTAGGTGAAGCCAGCACATTAGACAAAAAAAGCCCACATATCCTCCGTCATACTTTTGCCACACATTTAATGAACAATGGTGCAGACCTTAATGCTGTTAAGGAATTGCTCGGCCACAGGAGCCTTGCGTCCACGCAGGTTTACACTCACAATACAATTGGAAAGTTAAAAGATGTTTACAAAAAAGCTCATCCCAAAGCCTAAAATTTTTTTACTTAGCACAATAAAATATTAGGAGAATTTTGTTTGGATGAAACCATCTTTTGTACTAACTTGAAATTAGACAGAAGAACCGAACCCCTGAAATAAGGCCAAAAAAAGTTCTTTATTTATTGTTTCACTAAAACATGTTGATTATGAACGTAAACATTCAATCAGTTCATTTTGATGCTGACAGTAAATTGATCGGGTATGTAAAACGTAAACTGGAAAAATTAGGCAACTTCAATGACCGGATCATCCAGGTAAATGTCTTTCTTAAACTCGACAATGTGGTTCATGCTATTAAAGACAAGATTGCAGAAATCCGGGTACATGTACCCAAACACAATTTTTTTGTAAAATCAACCAGTAAGTCATTTGAAGAATCGTTTGATGATGCCCTCGAAGCGATGGTAGCTCAAATAAAAAGAAATAAAGAAAGAAAAGCCGCTTAAAAAACATTCAAGACCCCGCAAAAATGGGGTCTTTTTTATTTCAAGGATTACTAATTTTTCTTTTTAGCATTAATTAATAATGAATCTTAAATCTTTTATAGTAGTAATAGTTTTATTAACTTCTTGTAAAACCGATAGTGGGGATAAATCAACTGCCCGTTCTGATAATACGGCAAAAAACAAAAAAGGCAAACACACTATCGCTATTCTTCCTTTCAAAGGGGTTGATAGTAATTTAATAAACGAACTGAAAAAAGGGATACAAAAGCAACTGGTGGCAGAACTTTCTATTCTTAATAACATATTACTTCCGGCGGCAGCTTTTTATAAACCCCGTCAACGATACATTGCCGACAGCTTACTGGTATTTCTCAAAGAAGTCAATAAGAATAGATTTGAAAAAATAATTGGTATAACAACAAAAGATATTTCCACCCGGAAAGGCGAAATTGAAAACTGGGGCATTTTAGGATTGGGTACCTGCCCCGGAGAAACCTGTATTGTTTCTACTTTCCGTGCGGGGGAAAATAAGATTTCTAATAAAGATTTTTTGCGCCGGATGACAACTCTTGCGTTACACGAACTGGGTCATACGTATGGATTGGAGCATTGTCCCACCCAAACCTGCCTGATGAAAGATGCAGAAGGAAAAATGAATTTGGATAATGGCGATTCGTACTGCACAAAGTGCCGGGATTACCTGCTTAACAAAGGCATTTTAAAATAGCGAAGAAGTTTTTAATCATTTATTCACAACTACCTGAAAACAAGCAAAAAAATCCTTAGCAAAATTTTTCCAATTATCAAATTCCCTTACCTTTGCCTTCCCAAAAATGGGGGTAGTTCTTTATTGTGTATAAGCATGCCGAAATAGCTCAGTTGGTAGAGCAACTGATTTGTAATCAGTAGGTCGCTGGTTCGACTCCAGTTTTCGGCTCTGGAAAATGGAACGCTGTTCTGTTTAAATACCAATGTCCGGGATTTTATTCCGGGTTAATGGGCAGATGGCCGAGTGGTTAAAGGCGACAGACTGTAAATCTGTTCTCTCACGAGTACGTTGGTTCGAACCCAGCTCTGCCCACAAATAATCAGCTAATCAGTACATTGGCTGATTAGCTGATTAAAAGTTCTTTTAAAATCAAGGAGTGTATTAATTGGCAAATTATCGAATCAGCTAATTAGCACATTGTACCAGCGGAAGTAGCTCATTTGGTAGAGCGGTAGCCTTCCAAGCTTCAGGTGGCCGGTTCGAGCCCGGTCTTCCGCTCCATTTCGATGACTGCCTGCGACGGCAGTGGAAAAGCCGTTGTAGCTCAGTGGTAGAGCACTTCCTTGGTAGGGAAGAGGTCGTGAGTTCGATTCTCACTAACGGCTCTATTGTTTGACGGTCTCCGTCTGACAATTAAAAGAAAGATGAAGGCGATTCTCATTTTCTCTTTCACTGAAAGAAAAAGAGAAAAGATCAAAGAGAGTAACAAAAGCCGATAGTAGTAATGCTGCTGGCTTCATAAATAAAAAACAATAATAATCAGTAAAACACAATTTAAAACCGATAACAATGGCAAAAGAGACCTTTAAGAGGGACAAACCCCACGTAAACATTGGTACTATTGGTCACGTTGACCATGGTAAAACAACATTGACTGCTGCAATTACAGAAGTTCTTGCTAAAAAAGGCCTTGCGACAGCCAAAAAATATGATGAAATTGATGGAGCTCCCGAAGAAAAAGAAAGGGGTATCACTATCAATACAGCCCACGTTGAGTATCAGACTGAACTTCGTCACTATGCCCACGTTGATTGTCCTGGTCACGCCGACTATGTAAAAAACATGATTACCGGTGCTGCCCAGATGGACGGTGCGATTCTTGTTGTTGCTGCTACGGATGGTCCTATGCCGCAAACTAAAGAACACATTCTTCTTGCCCGCCAGGTGGGTGTTCCTACCATGGTGGTATTTATGAATAAAGTCGACCTTGTTGACGACCCTGAATTGCTGGAACTGGTGGAAATGGAAATCCGTGAGGCATTGACTAATCGTGGCTTTGACGGCGACAACACTCCAATTATTAAAGGTTCTGCTACCGGTGCTTTGGCAGGCGACCCAAAATGGGTTGGTGCAATAGACGAATTAATGGCTGCGGTTGATTCATACATTCCATTGCCTCCACGTCCGGTTGATCTTCCGTTCCTGATGTCTGTGGAAGACGTATTCTCTATCACTGGTCGTGGTACCGTTGCCACCGGTCGTATTGAAAGAGGTCGTATTAAAGTAGGTGAAGGTGTGGAAATCGTAGGATTGACTGATGCTCCTCTTACTTCAACTTGTACAGGTGTGGAAATGTTCCGCAAATTGCTGGATGAAGGTGAAGCTGGAGATAATGCAGGTTTGTTGCTCCGCGGTATTGAGAAAACTCAAATCCGTCGTGGTATGGTAATCTGTAAGCCAGGTTCAATAACTCCGCACACCGATTTCAAAGGTGAGGTTTACGTATTGAGCAAAGACGAAGGTGGACGTCACACTCCATTCTTTAACAAATACCGTCCTCAGTTCTATTTCCGTACTACAGACGTAACCGGAGAAGTTGAGCTGAATGCTGGCACTGAAATGGTTATGCCTGGTGATAACACTTCAATTAATGTGAAGCTTATCCAGCCTATCGCAATGGAAAAGGGTTTGAAATTTGCGATTCGTGAAGGTGGCCGTACCGTAGGTGCTGGTCAGGTGACGGAGATTGTAAAATAAGCCTTTTGCTTCTAGCTTTTAGCTGCGAGCCCAAAGGCATTTGTCAAGATTTATTATATCTTTACAACATAAAACTAAAAGCTGTCTCGCCTTAGGCGAGATAGCTTTTAGCTTTCATACGGGCATGGTGCAACGGTAGCATACGGGTCTCCAAAACCTTTGATCTGGGTTCGAATCCTAGTGCCCGTGCAGAGTATTTATTTTGCACAACTTGTCTTTCCGCCCATGCGGATGGAATTAAAAAATGAACAAATGAATAAAATTGCTACTTACTTCCAGGAAAGTTTTAAAGAGCTTACAGAAAAAGTGACCTGGCCCAACTGGCCGCAACTTCAGCAATCAACCATGATTGTGCTGGGTGCCACCCTGTTTATTACTTTTATAGTGCTGGGTATGGACTTCGTAGTTGGCAACGGATTGAAATTTGTATATGACCTTTTGAAATAAAAATAATGGACGCAACAACAAATACAGACATTGTACAACAGGAGAACACCAAATGGTTTGTGCTCAGGGTTGTAAGTGGTAAGGAGAGAAAGGTAAAAGAATACCTGGATAAGGAAGTATCTCGTGGTGGGTGGGAGCAGGTAAAGCAGGTATTTTTGCCTGTGGAAAAAGTGTACAAAGTTGCCAATGGAAAAAAGGTAATGCGGGAGAGAAACTATTATCCCGGCTATGTGATGATTGAAATTTCTAATGGCAAACTGACTGATGACCTCAGGGACATCATCAAGAATACAACCAACGTAATCCATTTTCTTGGTAAAGAAAACCCGATAGCCCTTCGCAAGGCTGAAGTAAATAAGATGTTGGGTAAAATGGATGAAATGGCTGAAGCCGGCGGTGTTAGCATGAGTGAGCCATTCATTGTTGGAGAAACGATTAAAATAATTGAAGGGCCTTTCAACGACTTTAATGGGGCTATAGAGGAAGTGAACGACGAGAAGAAGAAACTGAAAGTAACGGTAAAAATATTTGGTCGTTCTACGCCTGTGGAGCTCAATTATATGCAGGTAGAAAAAATAAGCTAAGCTTTCTTAAAATATGTTTACTGTAAAAGCCATCCGTACCGGTGGCTTTTTACGTTATTAGAATGGGTAAGCCATCTGACAAATAGAGAAATTTCTAAAATGTAGTTTTAGTATATATAAAATTATTACCCTATAAATTCCTGCTATGAAACTCATTTGCCTCATATTTATCTCAAGTCTTGTATTTTTTTCCTGCAAAAAAGAGGAAGTCGAGACGCCTTCTTTTTCAGAAGCCAGGTACACTATTACGGTAACAGGTAAATGGGCTTCCCCAGCTTTTACGGTACCAGCCAATGTTCATTATACCTCCTTTGTTGGCATGGTTCATAACAGTAATGCTTATTTATGGAAAGAAGGAATAAAAGCAAGCCCCGGTACTGAATCGGTGGCAGAGACCGGCAATACTATTTCCATACTGGCAGAAATAGATTCTATGGTGGCAGCAAAAAATGCTATTGGCCTATTTGCCTTTATCCCTCCTTCAGCTACGGGCAGTCAGGGAGTGAACATATATTGCAACAGCAATTATTCATTTGTAAGTTTTGAATCTATGCTTGCCCCAACTCCTGACTGGTTTGTGGGTGCAAGCAGTATAAATCTTTACAACAATAATAATTGGGTTACTGATACCAGCATTAACCTGTATGCCTGGGATGCCGGTACAGAGGATGGAGATGTATTTGGTTATAATAACCCGGCAACAGTACCTCAGCAAAATATTCGTTTACTGCTTGCTTCGCAGGCCATGGTATTGGCAAATGGAAACCCTGTTCTTGCGCCGATTGCCACGGCGAGGTTTACAAGGCAATAGGTCATAGCCTGTTTTCATAGTAATGTTTTAAATAGCACTCTAAGCTTGTTTTGCCCCATTTTTTTTATAGGGAAACTATAGGGGTAACGGGGATTTGTTACGGCTGAAATAACCTATAACTTGCCTATAAAATGCCTGTAATTTGCCTATAAGTCGGCTATAAGTGATAAGTTTGAACCTGTTTATGGGACAAAAAACATACAGCCGCCGCCAATTGCCACCCTGCCCGGATCCAGACAGCTATATAATTGTGAAAACAGAAGAAGGTTATTACTGGCGGAGAAAAAGGGGAACTGTAAAAAAGGCCAGCCTGAACGCTGCCCTTGCCCGCAACGCAGCCAGTTCCAAAATAACAGGACCGGCGGCCAGCCGGATACTTCGAAAACTGGAACCATTTACCCGTGGCCTAAGTATGGGAAGAATGACGCTGAAGATTGCCGGTTTGCTGATGAAAACCTATCATGCAAAAGGAGTGATTGATTTTTCGATGTTTGCCGGACTTGAACTGAATGCTGCCCATCCATTGGAAAAGCTGCTGCACACTGAATATGCAGTGACACATAATAAACACCAAACAGTGATACGATTACAAACGGACCATGTGCAGCCGCAAAACAACTTAGTAACAGATTATTACTTTGATGCGGTTTTGCTGTGTGGCGACCCGTTGAATGATACTACGCTTATAACAATATCTGAAAGCTCTTCTTTGTTTTCTTTTGACCGCAAGACTCCTTACAATGTTGAATTAGCTTTACCAGCACCAGCTGACGGCTCCGTATGGATGTTATTACTGAAACTAAGTTGCCTTGAAGGAAAAGAGCTGGCGGCACACCCAAAGCATTATGGGATGAAGGTGATAAAAACTTCTTCTGACTGGTAAGGCCTTCCCCGTATTAAAAAAGCAAAACCAGGGCTCCGTATTTTTACTAACCCGAAAGTGGTATTGTTTGTTAGTACAAAATACATCACATTTATATTGGTAATCATCAAACCAAAGTCAGGCTTATGTTATTTCGCATAACCGTTTTGAGTATTCTTATTTTGTCTGCGGACAGAATGTTTGGACAGGACAGTGCTTTGGTAAACCTGCATAAAGTCCAATCAAAATATGTTTCGATTGTTTCCGATAAAGTTTCCTCAATAAAAAACAAGCTTGAAAGGGAAACGGAAAAATCTTTAGCACAGTTGCAAAAGCAGGAAGCGAAGATGAAGCAAAAGCTTTCCAGCATTGATTCACTGGCTGCTAACAGCATTTTCGGTAAAGCCAATGAACAATATAAGCAATTGAAAGAAAAATTAAAGACACCCGGAAAGCTTACTCAATACATTCCTCATTTAGATTCAGTAGCAACGTCCTAAAATTTTCTGAACCAAAACCCGGCACTGCTTTCAAAGGCAAAAGAAGCGGGGGATAAGCTAAAAGGTGCAATCAGCAAAGTGGGTGCCTTCAAAAACCAGCTACAGAAAGCAGAGGATATAAAGAAATTCTTAAAAGAAAGAAAACAGTTTCTGAAAGAGCAACTCAGCAAGTTTGGATTTGCCAAAGAGCTAAAGAAACTGAATAAGCAGGTGTATTATTATGCTGCTCAAATAAAAGAGTATAAAGAGATTTTTAATGACCCGAAGAAGATCGAAAGGAAGGCATTGGAGCTATTGAGCAAAACGAAACTGTTCAAAGAATTTATGAAGAAGAACAGTATGCTGGCTTCTTTGTTTCCTATGCCAGACGGTGGTTTGAACGGTCAAACACCACAGACTGGTTTTGCAGGAATACAAACAAGGGCTCAGGTACTTTCATTTATTCAGAACCAGTCAGGGATGAATGCTGCGGCTCCTGATTTTGCATCAGTAATACAGAAGAATATACAATCTGCCCAAGGGATAGTGGATCAGTTTAGAAACAAACTGAATAGTCTTGGACTTGGCGGTGGCGATGATTTGGATATCCCGGATTTTAAACCTAACGGGCAAAAAACAAAAAGTTTCAAAAAGCGATTAGAAATTGGTACTAACCTGCAAACGCAAAAGTCAAATTATTTTTTTCCGGCCACGACTGACCTTGGTATCTCAGTCGGGTATAAATTAAATGATAAGAGCACCGTAGGTATTGGCTCATCCGGGAAGATAGGTTGGGGAAAAAATATTCAACATATAAAAGTGAGCGGAGAGGGTCTTTCCATCCGCTCTTTTATAGACATAAAAATTAAAAGCAGTTTTTATGCAAGCGGAGGATTTGAGTATAATTATCAACAATCATTTGATGATGTAAGGCTTTTGTACAACCCTTCCGCATGGAAAAAAAGTGCCTTATTTGGGGTAACGAAAATTATTTCTTTTAAAAGTAAAGTTTTTAAAAAGACAAAAGTGCAGTTGCTATATGATTTTTTAGCAAGGGAACAATTACCCGAAACACAACCTTTAAAATTCAGGATAGGGTATGTTTTTTAAGCATCGTTAATAAAGTAATTTGAAAATATATTTTATGATGAAGCATCTGAAAGTGATTATTGCTATATGTTTTATTAGTTCGAGGCTGCAAGGACAAGTAAACCTGCAAACCGGTAGCGCTACATTCTCACTCCCCATGTTTAGCTGGCAGGATGATAAAAGCAGATTAAACTCAGTTGTAGCATTATCATACAATTCTGGGAATGGACTTCGGGTAACTGATATTGCTTCTAATGTCGGACAGGGATGGAACCTGGTTTCAGGTGGAGAAATTGTTCGCATGCAGGCTGGAGAACCTGACGACCAGGTTGCTAAAACAGGAAATGAATGGGATATTACAAAATATCCATCCGGAATTTTATTTTCTACTGTACCAGCTGTAAATGGTTGTCCTGATGCCCTGACCAAATATCCGATTTATGGCTGGAAAAATCAGTTGTACAAACAACATAATGTTATTGCTGAAGATAAGCAGTTAGATTATTTTTCTTTTCAGTTTAATGGTAAAGCAGGAATGTTTGTACTTGATCCTACAACTGCTACCAGTACCGGAGGTGTTGCAAAATCATTAGGTGACACTAAAATGAAAATTAGTTTTCAGTATGATACCGGTATGATCAACCAGGGTATCCGTACTA
This sequence comes from Chitinophagaceae bacterium, assembly GCA_031386125.1. Taxonomy (GTDB): domain Bacteria; phylum Bacteroidota; class Bacteroidia; order Chitinophagales; family Chitinophagaceae; genus JJ008. Next base: position 7,090 of record JANNCC010000323.1, on the reverse strand, counting down.
AAATAACGTCTTTTGCCATACAGGATGTGGATGGTTTGATTTACAAATTTGCCCTGCACGGGTTAACAAAAGTGTTGAAGACAGAGTATTGCGATGAAAATTATAATTATAAACAAACCCAGCCAAAATTCAGGAATGGGAAAGTCTATTATCAGGCTGCATTCGAAGATGCATCCATAGTAAACCCCTGGGTAGTCGGCAGCTGGCATTTAACAGAGATTGAAGATGCACTAACACAGCGGAAAATATTTTTTAATTATGCTACGAGAAATATAAATGCTTATGCAGGGGAAGATATCAGCTATAATGTGACAAATAAGGATTATGGTATTGTGTCCAGAAGAAAATCTATTACTCAAACGCCGGAAATATCTTCGGTGGTTTATCCTGACAATCATACAGTAACGGTTAATTATGGTAAGGCCCGTATTGATCTTAACGGGGCATTAGCCATTTCATCAGTTGACATTACTTACGGGGGCAGGTATCTTTCAAAATACGAATTAAAAACCAGCTACTTTATACTAAACAGGTATGGCACACCGGTAACAGATTATGAGAAAAGGGTGGCAAGGCTCTGCCTGCGGTCTGTAAAAAAGATTGGTGTGGATTTAAAAGAAGATACGCCACCTTATATTTTTGATTACTACACCGGATCCAGCGCACCAGATGATTTTGTACCACCGCCATTCTCTTACGCAAAAGATAACTGGGGTTTCTTCAACGGAGATAATACAAAAGGGTACTGGGGTGAAGTATTTTCTCTTACTGCAAATGTTAATACCATCAAGAACTATAATCACATAAGGGGATTATGCTATATGCGAACTGGGGTATCAGGAGTCTTTCTGAATGCAAAAACGGGATATGCAAAGAATGGCCTGCTGAAACAAATTATTTATCCAACCGGAGGTACATTAATGTATCAATATGAACAGAATACAGGAATACTAAATGGAAGTAATACCAATGCAGGCGGAGTGCATGTGAAACAAACCAAGTCTACAGATGATGGAAGTTTCAATAACTGTACTAACCCGATTGTAACTAATTACAATTATGTAATGAATGGTACAGGCAGTGCCTCTTCTCTCTGGGGGCTTGAAATGCCGGTCAATTCGATGGTCAGTTATAATCATTATCAACCGGAATATAAAAGTTATAAATGGAGTTTATCGAACTGCGGCATCTTTGGCTGCTGCTACTGGCATTTTCAATATCCGGGTATAATGTCTCAGCAACAAGCTATCAACCTGGCGGGATGGCAAAGAGCATTAGAAGCCATTTCACCAGTATTGGGTATTCTTTCTGTAATTGGAACAATTTCAGACGTAGCAACAGTAATCGGAGGAGGCTCTCCGGTTTCCATGATAATTGATATAATTTCCGGGTTGGCTACCCTGGCTATTACTTGTATTGGAGATCAGTCGAGGGACAATACAGCAACAATTTATTTTAACTCTGACCTGAATTCAGCAGCTCCATTACCCACACAATTCAAGAGGGTGGAAGTAGTAGAGAGTCCGGGAACCAATGGAAAAACGGTGCAGGAATTTACCAGTTCGGATGACTATGCAATATGGGAACCCACTAATTCCGTTTATTCAGCAAAGCAAAGGTTTGCACCATGGGCTTATGGACTACCTAAAAAGACTGAGGTTTATGATGCGAACGGATACATTGTAAAGTCAACATCCAATATTTATAGTTTTGGCGACATAGTAGGCGGTGGTCATCATGGGATACCTCCGATTTATAAAGCGAAGGTGCCTCTTCAGTTAAACTCCTGTAAATGTGAAGTAACAAAGAGTAGTTCGCAACGAAGTACGAAATGGATTGATTATACCACCTATAATCCGGGCTATCAGACTTCATCCGGTTCGGATATGAAAGTTGATATTTATAATATGTACTCAGGCCGGGTTGAGTTAAAGTCAACTTCTGAAAAAATCTACCGACCAAACTCAAACACTAATTTTTTAGAAACAACGACTGAATATCTATATAATACCTGGAATAATTATGAAGTTAATCAAATCAGAACTACGCAAAGCAATGGTAATATGAACCAAAAGAATATCAGTTATACAACTGATTATTCGGGTGGCCCGATAGCTATTTTACTACAAAACAATATTGTAACCTTACCGGTTCAAACAACAAACCGGTTGTATAACGGGGTGGGATGGTATGACCTTGATGAAAAAGTTACTGAATTTGTTCAACTTTCTAACGGTGATATCAAGCCATTACGAACTCTTGAGCAAAGATTCAGTCAACCGCAGAATGCGGGAACAATGACATATTACCAGGGACCTGGTAGTAATATTTCAAATTATAAAATCACACAACAGTTTACTTATGATGCTTCCGGTAATCTGGTTGGATTAAAAGATGAAGGCGGCCGCACCATTACTAATATTTATGATTATAATGATAAATATATTGTTGCTTCTGTTATTAATGCAGATCCTAATGCCGGTTCGCTAAGTGATAAAGCAGCTTTTACAAGTTTTGAAACAATTGCATTGGGTGGGTGGTCACTAAACGGTACAACGGCCTATAATAACAGCTCATCAATAACAGGGGCAAGATCATTTACGCTTTCAAGTGGAATGAGTTTTTCTGCCTCCGGGCTTAATGCAAACAAACCTTATACTGTTTCTTTCTGGGCGACTACATCAGGAATTACTGTAACCGGCGGAGCCACTTTAACTAAATCAGCCCCCACTTATAACGGGTTTACTTATTATGAATATGATATAGCACAGGGAACAAGTACTGTAACCGTGGCAGGTAGCGGCAACATTGATGAACTGAGGCTGTACCCGAAAACTGCCCGTATGCGGACACTTACTTATGATGCGTTGATAGGGAAAACATCGGAGTGCGATGAAAATAACCGGATCACTTATTATGAATATGACAACCTGGGAAGATTACGGTTTATAAAAGATGAAAAGAAGAATATTGTAAAGATGCATGAGTATAACAATGTATCAGCCGGGAAACAAAATGGCTGCCCGGGTCTTTATCATAACTACCTTATATCTGAAGTTTTCACAAGAAATAATTGCGGGGCCGGATACCAGGGTGGTGAAGTGATTTATACAGTACCGGCCAATACTTATTCATCCACCATCAGCCAGGAAGATGCAGATGCCCAGGCAGAAAATTATTTACTTACCTATGGTCAGGCATTCGCCAATGCCAACGGTACTTGCAATTTACTTTACTATAATGCAGCTATCTCAATTACAGATACTACACAGAATTGCGGACCCGGTTATGTGGGCGGATTGGTAACTTATACTGTACCTGCCGGAAGATATACTTCCATTATCTCTCAGGCTGATGCCGATGAAAAGGCATTGGAAGAACTGGAAGCAAATGCACAAGCATGGGCCAATGACCCGGCACATGCCATTTGCATACCTACAACTGACCCTGACTGGACATGGTTAGAAAATGCAGCATGGAATTGCCAGGTTGTGAATGGTCAGAAGCACTTGTTTGTTTTCGAGACAGATATGAACCCAAATAGCCCTACTTATTTACAAACAAGGTGGTCTGATACAGGCCCCAATGAGGAATATTGCCCAACGCAAAATTGTACCAACTGCACCGGGGAAGGATATGCCTGCATCGATGGAAATTGTGAACTTGGTTATAGAATTAATACATATAGTGCTGAAATTTCACCGGGAGTATGGGAATGTATCTATCATTATGAATTCAGCGATGGTTCCTGGTCTCAGAATTATACAGAATATAATTCCCAGCCATGTGCTATTTAATTATTAAAACAAGTAGACGAAAAAAATAAAATAGTGTTTGTTCGTTTCACCTAACCTCCCTTAAGGAGAGGAACAACGCACAGCCCTTGCTTTGCAGAGAGGGTAAAAAATTTGCCGCTGCATGATAATTGGGTTTGATATGGTTTGAAAATTCTAAATACAAGTGTATGAAAAAAATAAAAATCCTTATTGTTCTTTCTTTTTTATTGTATGCAGCTAAAACATCTGCCCAGCCGCCCGCTGCTAACCAATTAGCCCAGCATATTGCACAAAAAATGAAAGATACATTAGGCCTGACCAACGGGCAACGGGCACAGATTTTTGCAAAAAATATAATTCTGCATAACCAGAAATCATATGTGCGTCAGCATAATACTAACCCTGATTCCATAAGGATCAAGACTCAGATAATAGAAGGGAAAAGGGATTCACTGTATCACACTATCATAACAGGAGCTAAGTATCAATTGTATTTACAAAAAAAAAGGAATCTTATTTCGACGAACTAATGAATGATGACCTAAAATTAAAATTATCGGAATGCAGCAGAAAATACTTTTAAGGCTGTTTGGGTTTATATGGATAAGCCTGTTGGGCAGTACAGTTACTGCCTCAGCCCAGACATGGAACCCTGCACATAAGGTTGGTACCACTACCGGCAGTTACCATTTTTCCTATAGCCAGACCCCGGATCAGTTAACTGAACTTTTTCCGGCAGGCATACCTAATACCGGGCTTAGTTATCAATGGGAGCAGAGTACGATGCCGTTGTCCGGATTTGCTGCTATAAGCGGTGCTACACAAAGCAGCTATTCATTTTCAGCCCCGCTTGCTCAAACCACTTATTACCGGAGAAAAACAACCAACAGTTTATCAGCGTTTATTTATTCCAATGTTACTAAAATAAATATTGTATCCATCAACTGGGAGGACATTAATTATATACGGGAGCATGACGTACTCACCATCAATGTGGCTGACTGGACAACAGTTGATCAACTGGCCATTGGTTCAAAACTTCAAACCACTACTTACTTAGACGGGCTGGGAAGAGGAACAGAAAAGATAAGCCGGGAAACAGCCACCCCTGCCACTGCTAACGGGCTTTGGGGTGATATGGTACAGTTTTCCCAATACGATCAGTATGGTAGAGAGCCGGTTAGATTTTTACCATATACTACGACTACCCAGTCGGGTAAATATAAAACGTCACCATTATCTGAGCAGCCGCCATATTATACCAGCACCTATAATGAAACATCTGCTTTTTCAAGCATCACTTTCGACAACAGCCCGTTGAACAGGGTAATGAATGTGAAACAACCGGGCACTGCCTGGGCGGCAGGGGCAGGCAACTCAGCCATTTACGATGTAAACACTGCCACCGACAATGTTCAGCTATTTGGTGTGGACTATGTGCAGGGCAATGTGCCATTGTATATTGGCAGCTATGCCGCCAACAGCTTGTACAAACTTACCTACAGTGACGAAAACGGTAAACAGGTGGTTGAATTCATTAATAAATCAGGCCAACTGATATTGAAGAAAGTACAATTAGATGATACACCGGCTGATGTTTATAATGGCTGGATATGCACCTACAGTATTTATGATGACTTTGGATTGCTGCGTTACCAGATACAACCCGAGGGAGTAAAGTACCTTGCTGCCAACAACTGGTCTTTTGCAGGCACCAACGGGCAACTGATATTAAACGAACAATGCTTTCAATATAATTATGATGAAAAAGGAAGAACTACCTGGAAAAAAGCTCCGGGAGCAGAGCCGTTAAAGATGCTATATGATATAAGAGACAGGGTGGTATTTATGCAAGATGGAAACCAGTTATCACTTGCAACACCGCAATGGACTGCCAACCTGTACGATGAATTGGACAGGCCGGTTTTATCTACCTTATACAATACAACAAAAACAATTGCCCAGCTTCAATCCGATATAAACAGTGCTGCTACCGCCACTACTGTCACCATTACCAATACCGGCACAGTATCCGTTACGGCGACCCTTCACCTTAGTCCCCTTTCTTCTGCCAATTTAAACAGTTCAACCACGACCACTATCTTAAAATATATTTTTTACGACAACTATTCATTTAATGCAGTAAAAACTTTTAATACCAACAATAACAATACCTCCGCCTATCCAACATCTGACCCCAACGTAGTGCCTATTGCCAAAACACTCCGCACCACCAGCATGCCTACCGGCAGCATGACAAGGGTGCTGGGTGCAACAACGTTTCTTTCTGCCACACATTATTACGATGAAAGAGGTGCCCATATACAAACACTGGAAGACAATATTAAAACAGGTACCGATATCACTACGCTGCAATACCACTTTGATGGCAGGGTGATGAGCAGTTGCAACGACCATACTGTTCCCAATACCGGATACACCAATTATAAAACGCTGACCAAATACCTGTTTGATAAACTTGGCCGGGTAACATCTATTCAAAAACAATGGGATGGCAATTCGTTTAAAACTATTTCCAGTTATGACTATGATGATGTGGGCCGGGTAAAAACCAAACACCTTGACCCCGGATACACAGGCGGTGGTAATGGCGACCTTGAATCATTGAACTATAGTTTTAATATACATAACCAGATAACCGGCATCAATAAAGACTATGCGCTGAAAAACCCGGGCAACTACAATAAGTGGGGGCATTTCTTTGGCCTGTACCTGGGGTTTGAAAACCGGGACAATGTGTTTACCAACGCCAACCAGACGGGGCAGGTATCCGGGCTGCTATGGAACACACAGGGGGATGATGCACAGCGTAAATACGATTATACCTACGATAATGCAGGACGGTTAGTAAATGCGGTGTTTAACGAAAAGCAGCATACCGGTGATGCCTGGAGCAATACCACGATGGACTTTTCCATTAATGGTACCAGCGGCAAGATAAGTTATGACCTGAACGGCAACCTGCTGAACATGCTGCACAAGGGGGTGCTGCCCGGCACGGCTACGCCGATAACGGTTGACAACCTTAGTTACACTTATTCTTCTTACAGTAACAAACTGCAGGCGGTAACGGATAATATGACCAGCACCACGGTGAACGGGATGTTTGGGGATTTTAAAGACGGCAGCAATGGCAGCAACCCGGACTATGTGTATGATGACAATGGCAACTTAGTGATTGATCTGAACAAAAATGCCAAAGACCTGGCCGGGGTAACGGGAGCCAATGGGATAAAATATAATTTCTTAGATAAGCCGGAGCAAATAAGAATAGCCGGTAAGGGAACCATAAC
>JANNCC010000320.1:0-1992 GCA_031386125.1 Chitinophagaceae bacterium | reverse complement strand
AGCAGTACCAATAAAATGGGCAATCCGATATTGACAAATTGCCAGGTGATTTTCTGTTCTTTTACTTTTTTTGAATCAAGCAGGCGGAGTACGATGTCTTTATTTCTTGTTTCAATGATGCCGGGTTTATTTATAAGGTATTCAAGACAGTTCAGTAAAAAGTCTTTATTAGCAAACTGGTATTCATATTGGGAACCTACCGTGTAAAAATTCATGCCCATGGGTAAGGGACCTTCTTTGGGAGAAATATCATTTAATAATATATCCCCATCTCCTACCACTATCATTTTATTATCCTCTTTATTTCTGTCAGTAAATACGGAGCCGGTTGCAACAATACTGTCTATCTGGCTTTGAGACGCCCTGTTTCTGAATAAAGAAGTGAATTTACCTTCCAGCAAATATGCCACCGGGATACCACTCTTTTGAAATTTCACATCTTCCGGCACATTCTTATTTTCATTCAGGCTGATAAGTGCTGGTGTACTGATTATTCTTGAATTGGAAGAGGAACTCAGCAAAACTGTTTTCTTTACACCCGGCGTAGTAATCGTATCAATGGAATTGACAAATCGGGCAGCAATCAGGCCGGTATTCTTATTAATAGTATGATTTCCGTTTGACTCAAAAAGGGGGTAGTAATTCCAATGTACAAATTCAAACTGCGGTGTTTCAGTGCTTCCATTTACAGCCAATGGAATAAAATCACACTGCAGATCCATTACAAGATCTGTGTTTATACGAACGCCGTATTTGAAAAGCATATCCGCAAGATTCAGGTTCCTGTCGTACGCAATGGTTTCTGCTTTAAACCGCAGGCTGTCCTGTTCTGCAATCAGGTTATCAATAAACCATAACACTTTTCCTCCCCGCATGATATACTGGTCTATTTTCAGTTTTTCATCTTCAGAAAAAGCCAGCGTTGGCTTAACTATCAATAACACTTTAAAAGTATCTGGAATAAAAGGTTGGGTATTGATGTTTAATGTAAATAATTGAGAGTTGCTGCGAAGAGTATATTCCAAATCCGCTGTTCTCGGATCAAGATATTGAGGAACACCATCAATCATCTGACTTCCCATCAATGGTTCCCCATTACCGATAGAGTAAGCAACTAATGGCTTTGCTGGATTAATAAGACCATCTAATGTCTTTGCAAACTGATACTCCATTAATGCTTCAGCACTATTTAGTTCTTCTGCGCCAATAGCTCTTTTGCCACCTCCGTATAAATTTACCAATGACTGTCGACCTTTATATCGCACTAATGCTACCGGATATACTCTTTTGTTTTCTTCTCCCGCCTTTACCTGTACACTTAAATTAATCTCATTGGCTCCAAGTCTTTTTAAGGAATCTTCATATGTTTTTCCACTTCCTGACATTTCATCCTGCGGAGAAACAAAGCGGTAATGAATTTTAGATCCGTTGCGATCTTTCAGCAATCCTAAAAACTCATCAGTACTATTGGCTAATTTTTTAAACCCTGCAGGAAATTGTCCTTTTAAAAACACATCTATCTGTACTTCATCATCCAAGTTTTTTAATAACTCTCTGGTAGCTTTGCTCAGTGTATATCTTTTCTCTTTTGTCAAATCGAACCGGGCATGAGCAACAGCAGCAAGGTAATTAACGGCAAACAAAAACACCAGCAGCAACAGCCACCAGAATTTTGAAGCAAATATTTTATTAATTGTATTCCTCATCTTACCGTTTTAATAAATTCCGGTTTGTTATCGTTAAAAAAAGAAATATAAAAGAAGCAAAATAAATTACATCTCTTGTATCAATCAATCCCCGGCTGATGCTACGGTAGTGAAAATCAATACCAATCATTTCCACATAATAATCCGCTCCGTTGCTCAATGCCGGTAATTTGCTGATGGCACTAAAGCCATAGTAAAGCAAAGCACAACCAATCAAGCTAACGATAAAGGCCACCACTGCATTATTGGTAAAGCTGCTGCAACAAATACTGATGGCGGTAAAAAC
>JANNCC010000318.1:0-2285 GCA_031386125.1 Chitinophagaceae bacterium | reverse complement strand
GGGCGATGACTTTTGCGTTAGGATGCCTGACCTTAAGTTTTGTAATTTTTTCCAGGCTAAATATTTCGTGAACCATACATGCACCATTCCATAACAGCATGTTTCGGCCGGTCTTTTTGTTCAGGTATCCACCCAGGTTTTTATCAGGCGCAAAAATTATTGGCTGGTCTTTTGGAAAACTTTCAACAATGATTTTTGCATTACTACTGGTGCAAATTACATCACTTAACGCTTTGATGCCGGCGCTACAGTTGATGTAGCTCACTACCACATGATCGGGATGTTGCTCTTTAAATTTTTTGAATAAGGGCGGCGGGCAACTATCGCTGAGCGAACAGCCAGCTTTTAAATCCGGTATCACTACTTTTTTGGACGGGTTTAAAATTTTCGCTGTTTCGGCCATAAAATGTACACCGGCAAAAACAATCATATCCGCCGTTGTTTTTTCTGCCTGCTGCGCCAATCCCAAACTATCCCCGATATAATCCGCCACATCCTGAATGTCCGGCTCCTGGTAGTAGTGTGCCAACACTACGGCATTTTTTTCTTTTTTCAGCCGTTCAATTTCAGCAAAAAGGTCAAGTGATGGATCCAGATCAATATCCAGGAACCCATTTTTTTCTACATTCGATTTTGCCGTTACCAGTGTTTCGTTGTTCATCACAAATCTTTTTCGATTCAACAATATTCCAACATGTCACACAACTTTTCAAAAGAAAATTTTTCAAACCCTGTATTAATACAATAATAGTAATAATATATTTTTATAAAAAAGAGTTTATTATTATTACAGCTGTGGATTCGTGGAAAACAATTTTTACAAAATTACTTATTTACAGTAATCCACATCGTAATCAAGGTAATCCACAGTAAGGTTTGTTGATTCTATTGGTTTTCAGGTAGTATATCCACATCAATGTGTAATCAAGTTCAGGGAAAACTTTTTGATGTATTACAAAAATAAATCTGTGAATAGAGATAGGATAATTGGTGCACTAATTACCCTATTACCCTAAAATCTATCATACTCACTATTTCGTTTCCAATCTTCCTGTTTCATATCCACGTTCCATGCAGGGATATACACATAAAAATCACTCTACTAACAATCAGGTGGGGAGAAAAAGAATGGAGGTGAGCCTCTGAATAGATGGCTTGTCTTTATTTTTTAGGGAGAATAATGATAATTAGCCACGAATAGCACCAATAAATACAATTAAAAACGAATTTCATTTGCCTTCGGCAAAAACAATTAGATACGAACACAACCAAAATGAAAAAATACGCAGTCTATTGATTTGTATTTAATTTTCTTTTCCGTGCTATTCGTGTAATTCGTGGCTGTATTTACATTTTATAGGCGGAAAAGGGTATAAATCAGAAAGCCCTAATTTTAAAGCCACAAAAAATTGTTATATGAAATATCTGAAACACCTCCTGGTTGCCTTTTGTTTAGCAATTGTATCGCTGGCTAAAGCCGACGAAGGTATGTGGTTGCCCCTGCTGCTGGAAAAGCTGAACGAAAAGCACATGAAAAGTCTGGGTATGAAAATGAGTGCCAAAGACATATATAGTATTAATAACGGTAGCCTGAAAGATGCTATTGTAAGTTTTAACGGCGGCTGCACCGGAGAGGTTATTTCTTCCAAAGGATTAATATTAACTAATCACCACTGCGGTTTTGATGCCATTCAAAATCATTCTACTCTCGACCATAATTATATAAGGGATGGTTTTTGGGCGGCAAACAATAGCCAGGAAACTCCCAACAAAGGAATGTTTGTCACTTTTATAATACGTATAGAAGATGTAACCAAACAGATATTGAGCGGCGTTACCCCAGCCACGAAAGAAAGCGAAAGGCAATCTGTAATTGATAAGAACATAGCCGATATAAGAAAGGCAGCCAAAAAAGAAAGCTACCAGGATGGTTTTGTCCGAGGCTTTTTTGAAGGCAACCAATATTATATGTTCATCACCGAAACCTACAGGGATATAAGGCTGGTCGGCGCACCGCCATCTTCCATTGGTAATTTTGGAAAAGATACTGACAACTGGATGTGGCCCAGGCATACCGGCGACTTTTCTATGTTCCGCATTTATGCCAACAAAGAGAACAAGCCGTCTGAATATTCGGCGGACAACATTCCCTATACACCAAAGAAATCGTTGTCTATTTCATTAGACGGGGTGGCCGAGAATGATTTTACTTTAGTGTTTGGTTTTCCAGGTAGAACAACACAATACCTGCAATCATCTGCCGTGCAGCAAATAATGGAAGTGAA
>JANNCC010000259.1:0-3768 GCA_031386125.1 Chitinophagaceae bacterium | reverse complement strand
TTTTTTAGTGGCATCTGACTTGCCACCGGCTTCTTTTTTACTACTGCAGGAAGCCATAAAGAATAGGGTTCCAACCATTAGGATAAACTGTAACTTTTTCATGTTGATTTTTATTTGGTTGATAAATAGATGACAAAACTGAGGGTAAAATCATTTGCACAAGACCAACGAAGATTCAGAGGGGGATTTGTAAAATTGGAATGTTAAGGTAAATAACCTTACTGAGTTTCTCCCAAAAAAATTATTGAGACTTAACAGGCTTTAATGGATCTTCATAAATAAACCGCACCATTGCATTCTTTTGCTCGTCAGCCGTAAGATATAGCTGGTAACGTTTATCGCCGGCATTAATAATCATCAGAGCGGTATTGGGAGGAATAGTGCCAAGATTTTCGCCTACCATTATCACTTCCTGTTCAGGCCTTTTAGGATCAATTTTAACCGTGATGGAAACAGGCTTTGCTCCCAGGCATTTCCTGGACACAGCTGGCATATTATTTACATAGACTGAAATAGTATCCCCATCAATCTGCCCGTTGTCGTAAAAATCGATTTTAACGATGCCGGTATCCACTTTAATTTCTTTTACCAGCTCAGCTTTCCTTTTTGTAAGGGTAGGGGGTAGTTTAAGCTCAGGCTTGAATGTAGGTTTATCAAATCTTATCAGTATTATAGAGCCGGGATCGCAGGCGGTTTTTCCATCTGCAGGCTTGCCAGTATAGGTGCCCCGTATCTGTTCTTCAGGGCCATCTCCTTTATGATAAGTCAAATCATATTTTTTCACACAGACAACACAGCCTTCATTAATGCGGAATGTAACTATACCTGTTTCGCTTATTGAGAAAATGCTGCTATCTTTTTTATAAACGCCTTCAAAATTTTCTTTTACATAATTGAGAGAGTCGGAAAAATGATAAACAGTGCCAGTTATTTTTGTGCCTGCCACCTGTATCTGCATTTCGATATTATATACAGGAAAACAGGAACCGGGTGCCATTACCGTTCTGCCTTTCCAAAAGCCATTAATATCCTGCGCCTGTGTAAGGCTGGATATAATAAGGGCGGTTAGTAAAATAACTTGTCGGGGCATTATTCAGGAAAAATAAATGAAAATATGCAAGCTGCAGTGAAATATTACAGAAACGGTCAATACTCTCTTCCGTTTATGGAGAGGCTATTTGGGTTTTTGATATTTAAACCGCACAACTGCATTTTTCTGTTCAGTGGACGTAATCCGCACATCAAAACGTTGCTCGCCAGATTCAACAACCATCAGCGAAGTATTCGGAGGGATGCGGCCAAGGTTTTCTGCTACCATTGTCAATTCATGGTCTGAGTTGTCTTCATCAATCTTGAATCTTATAGTAAGCGGTGCAGTAGTAAGACGTTTAGAAGACAGTATTAATTTATTATCAAGATAAACAGAGATAGTATCACCGTCAATTTCACCATTATCATATAATTTTACCGTCACTTCAGAGTTAGTAACAGTAAGAGTCTTCATCAGTTCATTCGACCTGTTTTTGAGTACAGACGGTTGGGGAGTAATTACTGTCGGATTTGTTTTTACTACCGGCGGGGTATTGATTTTTACTTTTACTGCAGTATCCGTTTTTGGTTTCGTAACCTGGGGATTTGTTTTTACAACCGGCTTATTTATGGAAGGTTTAATAACAACGGGCTTGTTAGCCGTAGGTTTTGTTACGATGGTATCTCTTTTTATCTTAGGCTTATTAAAAATTACAGGGATATCTTTTACTTTGTTCCGTAGGAAAGGTTCAATATAAAAATCAGAAGTAGCTACTTTTCTCAGGTAAACTTTTCCGCCTCCGCATTGTCCCCAGCTATAAGGATTGGGTCTTCCTTTCACTTCTGTCTTACCTAAAAAAGTACCTTCTAAAAACTCTTCTTTTCCCGATGCTGAATAAAACAAGTCGTAGTTCATTATACAGGCACCACCACCATCCATATTCTTTATTTCTACCGTTTTTATCTCCCGTATTTTAAGATTTTTTGAAGTTTTATTGAAACTGCCTGTCATGGTTGCTTTTCCATAAAACCGCACATCGAGGTAAGAATAAGAAACTCCGGAAGAAAAAGTAGAAGCAGGAACATTAACCTGGAATTCCAATTTGTATTTTTCCCCCATGTCAGTAATGAAATACCCCCGCCAAATGCCGGTAAGGGTTTGTGCTTGTAAGCTAAGTTGGGCAACCAGCAACCAACATCCAGTAACCAGTAAATGTCTGTAGAAACTCCTCAACATAACGGGGTCAAAACTAACGAATAAGTTCGTAATGATTGATTGAACTCCGGCAATAGTTTGTTAATTTTGCCCTCTTAAATTACAAAAGGAGCCAATTATTTTATGATCAATATTACATTACCGGATGGCGCAGTAAGGCAGTACGAAAAAGGAACTTCTGCATTAGATGTGGCAAAGTCAATTTCGGAAGGACTTGCCAGGAAAGTGTTAGCAGCAACCATCAATGGGCAAGTGTGGGATGCCACCAGACCGATTAATGAAGATGCTTCATTAAAACTGCTTACCTGGAATGATACGGAAGGAAAAAATACTTTCTGGCATTCATCTGCCCACCTGATGGCGGAAGCAGTTGAATCTACTTTTCCCGCTGTTAAATTTTGGGTAGGGCCTGCTGTTGAAAATGGGTTCTATTATGACATGGATTTGGGCGATAAGAAAATGAATGAAGAAGATTTGATTGCCCTGGAGAAAAAAATGAATGAGCTGGCAAAGAAGAACAGCAGCTATGTAAGAAAAGAAATAGCAAAGGATGAAGCATTAAAATATTTTACAGCAAAGGATGACGAATATAAATTAGACCTGCTTAGTAATTTAACCGATGGTGAAATAACTTTCTATACGCAGGGAGATTTTACTGACCTCTGCCGGGGACCGCATATTCCTAACACCTCATTTATAAAAGCGATAAAACTGACCAGCCTAGCCGGTGCATATTGGAAAGGCAATGAAAAGAATAAAATGCTGACAAGGGTGTATGGTATTACTTTCCCTTCGCAAAAAGAATTGGATGAATATTTATTGATGCTCGAAGAAGCAAAGAAAAGAGACCATCGAAAATTGGGGAAAGAGCTCGGCATTTTTACTATGGATGATGATGTAGGACCCGGTCTTCCTTTATGGATGCCTAATGGCACTGTCATTATTGAAGAGTTGGAAAAGCTGGCTAAAGAAACAGAATTAGCCGCCGGCTATAAAAGAGTGGTGACTCCGCATATTGCTAAAGAAAGTATGTACCTCACCAGCGGTCACCTGCCTTACTATAAGGATAGTATGTTTCCACCAATGGAATTGGACGGAACAAAATATTATCTGAAGGCAATGAACTGTCCGCATCACCATAAAATTTTTGGGGCAGAGCAAAAAAGTTATAAAGATCTACCTTACCGCTTGGCAGAATACGGTACCTGTTACAGGTATGAACAAAGCGGTGAATTATTCGGATTGATGCGGGTAAGATGTTTGCACATGAATGATGCACATATTTATTGCACCAAGGAACAATTCTATGAAGAGTTCAAAGCAGTAAATGAAATGTATCTTAAATATTTTAAGATATTCGGTATTGATAAATATGTAATGCGGCTTTCCTTGCATTCTCCAGATAAGTTGGGACAGAAATATGTGAATGAGCCGGAACTATGGAAAGAAACCGAGGCATTAGTAAGAGACGTTTTAATAAAAACAAATACCCCGTTTGTAGAAGTGCAGGACGAAGCTGCTTT
>JANNCC010000219.1:0-24614 GCA_031386125.1 Chitinophagaceae bacterium | reverse complement strand
CACCAGTCCTTAATATTCTCCATCCAGTGGCGATAGAGATTTTTAAATTTAGCAGGGTAAAATTTTATTTCATCATCTATCACTGCTGTCAATGCAGGCCCGGATATTTTTTTCATATCCACCCACCATTGCAATGATAATCTTGGTTCTACTACCACATCAGTTCTTTCACTATAGCCAACTTCACTGGTATAGTCTTCTGTTTTTAACAAAAAACCTTTTTCTTGCAGTTCTTTCGCAATCTTTTTTCTTGCTTCAAAACGGTCTTCACCAATATATAGCTGCGCTGCGTCATTCAGTGTTCCATCTTCATTAAATATATCAACCACTTCCAGCTTATGTTTTTGACCCAGTTGGTTGTCATTTATATCATGTGCAGGGGTCACTTTTAATGCGCCGGTTCCAAAATCCATTGTTACATACTCATCAGTAATGATAGGGATACGGCGATTAATCAGCGGAACAAAAGCAAACTTGCTATGCAGGTGCTTATATCGTTCGTCATCAGGATGCACACAAATAGCGGTATCGCCCATTATTGTTTCCGGACGAACAGTGGCGATAACGATGTACTCTTCACCCGGGACATCCAATTTGTATCGTAAATGATAAAGTTTCTGCTGCGTCTCTTTCCGTATTACTTCTTCATCACTTAATGCTGTCTTTGCTTTTACATCCCAGTTTATCATCCGTTTGCCACGATAGATAAAACCTTTATTATATAAATCAATAAACACATTGATTACTGATTGATAATAATCTGGGTCCATTGTAAAACTGGTACGTTCCCAATCCAAACTGCAACCCATCTTCTTCAATTGTTGCAGAATGATACCACCATATTTTTCTTTCCATTCCCAGGCATATTTCAAAAAATCTTCACGGCTAAGTGATGATTTAGCAATTCCTCTTTCCCGCAACATCTGTACTACTTTAGCTTCTGTAGCAATAGAAGCATGATCGGTACCCGGCACCCAGCAGGCATTTTTCCCCTGCATCCTTGCACGGCGTACTAAAATATCCTGTATAGTATTATTAAGGCAATGACCCATGTGCAGCACACCTGTTACATTCGGTGGCGGAATCACTACCGTATAAGGCTCACGGCCATCCGGTTCGCTATGAAAATAATTTTTATCCAACCAGTGCTGGTACCATTTGTGTTCGGCAGCACTGTGGTCAAAGTTTTTCGACAATTCCATACTACTTCGCTTACTGTTTTATTGGTGCTTCCTTTATATAAGGCTGCGCAGTACAAGTAAGGACGCAAATTTACCGGGTTTTGTGTAGATAGCGAAAGGCTGGAATGTTTGCAAGCAATTTATTCTGAAGAGGGCATGTTTCTTTTTACTTCTTCACAGATGTAAAATTTTCCTTTCTGAACTTCCAAAATGCCGTAGCTGATTTCTTCGAGAGAGCAGGTTTTGGTTAAGTAGCCTCTGGCACCGAGGTCCAGCATTCTCATGGCATACATCGGCTGATTGTTGACTGATAGTCCGATAATTTTAATAGCAGGATTTGTTTTTAGTATTCTTTCGGTAACAACGAAACCATTAAGCGGAGCCATATTAATATCAACAAGCATAATTTCAGGGCAAAGCTCTTGTGCCAGCTCTATAGCAGTATTGCCATCTTCACAATCGGCGATAACCCGAAACCGGGGATTGTTTTCCAGCAGGATTTTCCAGGATTCACGGACTAATTTATGATCATCAACCAAGATGATATGGATAGGGTCATTGCTCATTTCAATCATTAATTAAGTCAATACATACAGAATTTAAAAAGTATAAGTCCCTGCTATCAATACCTTTTTAGCAGGATTAGGGGTATTCATAGCGATTATGGGTTCAATACTTGGGTTGGCTTTTTTAAAGATGATTTATTCTCTTTCAGGTTGCTAACTAATCTCTTGAATTTCAATGGCTCAATAAGAGGGCAGAGTTTAGAAAGTATAAAATATTATAAATAGTAAAAATACTTAAAATCTAAAGTAATATTACCATGTTGAATTACCAAGAATTTTTACGATTATATTTTCCTAACAACCTTTTCGGACAACAGATATAGAGATTGTAAACTGTCCTTCCGGGCTATCCTTTTTAAAATTATATTCGTAAAAAATTGCCTTTTGTTTCACTACCAGGAACAGTTATAAAGGCAATAAAACCAATACTCATTATACATGAAAAGAGAATTAGCCTCCTGGCACAGCCCTTCCCTTAATAAAGAAATGCCTATTGCCAGTTATGGCGATTATGGGTTTGCACTTTTGTTAGTACCGACAGCCGCCGCTGATTATCTGGAATATGAACGTTTTCAATTGATGGATCATCTTGCCCCTTTTATTGATAGCGGTAAAGTGAGGGTGTTTTCTATTGACAGTATCAATAATGACAGCTGGATGAATAATAATATGAATCCCCGTGATAAATCTATCCGCCACCAGCAATGGAACGACTATGTGTATAACGAGGTGGTTCCTTTTATTAGAAATAACACCAGTTGGGAAACACCTATCATTACCTGCGGGGCTTCTTTTGGTGCTTTGCACAGCATGAATTTATTTTTAAAGAGGCCTGATTTGATTAACGGGGTAATTGCCATGAGTGGTGTGTATGATTTGTCAGATTATACCAAAGGGTATTTTGATGATGATGCTTATTTCAACAGTCCTGAGCATTATATGAAAAACCTGACTGACCATAACATTTTGGAACAAATCCGCAACAGCAGCCATATCCATATTCTTACCGGCAGCGGCAACTATGAAGACCCTGTTGCCAGCGGACGGTTTGCTAAAGTGCTTTACGATAAGGGCATTTGGTATGAACTGGATGTATGGGGACAGGAGTGGCCGCATGACTGGAACACCTGGAGGGCTATGTTGCCGCATTATCTCGGTGCAAAGTTTTAGAGTTTTATGTAATCATTTTGATACAGGCATCTTTTTCAAAACCATTTTATGAGAAAGATGCTTTTTCTTTTGTTTCTTCTGCCAGTAATAAGTTTTGGCCAAAGCGATGAATCAATTGCTGCCTTTGCAACAAGCCAGCCAGACAGCCTTGGCAAACCGGTTTCTCAACTCAATGATATAGAATATAACCACCTGTATTCAATCCGGGAATTGGGATTGAAACGAAAATATATTTATGCCATAACTACAGAAACTGAGTATAAAACTGTTTTTAACCGTTATAAGAATGATTCTATACCAAATTTTGATTTTTCGAAAGAGGAGTTAGTAGTGTATGCTGCCTGTGGTCAATGTATGATAGTTTGTAATCATCATGGAAAGGACAGAGAATCCTGCCATAGGAATGCCTGCCATTTTCAGCAAGCCTGGTATGTGAGAGAAAAGAAAGGAGAGCTAATAGTCAGTAATTAATTGTATTAGTAAATCTGAAAACACAGCCCGGTCAATCATTCTGGCTCCCATACTTTCAAGATACTCCGTATAAACCTGGCAATCTATTAACTCAATACCATCTTCTTTTAATTGCTGTACATATTTTATAAATGCAAACCGGGATGCGTTGTTCACTTTGCTAAACATACTTTCACCAAAAAATATTTTGCCGAGTTTGATACCGTATAAGCCGCCAACCAATTCCTCTTCTTTCCAAACTTCTGCACTATGAGCATGGCCAAGTTGATGAAGCTTATAATATGCTTTCTCTACTTCATCAGTTATCCATGTACCATCCTGCCCGGGCCGGTTTGTTTTTTTACATAAATGAATAACCTCTTTAAATGCTTTATTAATGGTGAATTCAAACTCATTTTTTTTAAGTAATGGTTTTATACTCTTGCTGATTTTTAATTCTTCAGGAAACAAAACAAACCTTGGATCAGGGCACCACCATAATATATGCTCACCTTCATACCAGGGGAAAATGCCGCTACGATATGCCTGGAGTAGTCTTTCTGGTGAAAGATTGCCGCCGATAGCCAGCAAGCCATCTGGTTCTGCCAGGTGAACCGGCGGAAAATTAATTTCTTTTTCGAGTATGAATATTGACACAGTGTAAGATAAAAAAACCGTCCCGAAATAATCAGGACAGGTTGTAAATTTATTAACCCCGTTTTAGTGTTTTACAAATTTCTCCTTGCTTAATAGAGTGCCATCACTCGTTTTTACTTTTATTAAATATAGTCCTCCCGGCAATGTACTGATGTCTAAAGTAACATTATTCTGCATTACTTTTTCTGTCATCACCAGTTTACCGTTAAGATCAAATACTTCAATAATTTTTTCCATTTCGTTACTGACCAGGGAGATATTCAATAGTTGATTTGCCGGATTGGGGTATAGAGACATAGTTCTGGTGGCTGTACCTAATGCAATTTTCAAAGTATAACATAGTGTAGCATTATTAGCCGATCCGTTTGGATATACTTTTGCATAATAATCGCCGGCAGCCACTGTTGCATTGATGGTTTCATTGTTAGTTCCATTCTTACTTGATCTTCCGATTCTTGTTCCGGATGCATTCAACAGGTCCAAATTATAATTGGCCGGTAATGTTTGAAGTGTAAGAATGATAGTGCCACCAGTTGTAATATGGAAGCGATAAAAATCAATATCGTTCACAGGGCTGATGATTCCTTTAATGTCAATATTCAAAGGCACAATGGCTGCTCCATTTGTTGTTCCGTTAGTAGAAATATCGTATGGTCCGGGGCAGATAGACACACTTGATGTAAACTGTGCCAGTGCATAAGCCCCGGCTGCGCCTGTACAATTAGCCCTTACTCTCCAGTCGTATAATGAACTTGCTGTTAAGCCACTCAGGTTTACCGAAAGTGAAGTTGTAGCTGTGGCAGCATTTGTCCATGTTCCGGATGAAGCTAATTTATAATCCACATCATAAGTATTGGCGCCGCTTAAAGCAAACCAACTAACAGTCGCCGTTGAAGAAGTAATGGCTGATGAGGTTAAACCTGTTACAGTACCGCAGGTCGGTGGTGCACTTGTTGTAAACTGCGCCTGTGCAAATGAACCTGTTGCACCCGTGCAATTTGCCCTAACTCTCCAATCGTATAATGAACTTGCTGTTAAGCCACTCAGGTTTACAGAAAGTGACGTAGCAGCAGTCACAGCATTTACCCATGTTCCGGATGAAGCCAATTTATAATCCACATCATAATTATTGGCACCGCTTAAAGCAGACCAACTGACGGTTGCTGTTGTAGTTGTTATTGCTGATGAAGTTAAACCCGTTACAGTGCCACAGGTTGGCGCTGCGCTTGTTGTAAACTGAGCTTGTGAATAGGTACCGGTAGGAGCCGTACAATTTGGCTTTACTCTCCAATCATATAGTGAACTTGCTGTTAAACCGCTCAGGTTTACGGAAAGGGATGTGGTGGCATTGGCAGCGTTGATCCATGTTCCTGATGAAGCCAGTTTATAATCCACATCATAATTATTAGCGCCACTTAATGCAGACCAGCTGATTGTTGCAGCTGTAGTGGTAATAGCTGAGGATGCCAGGCCGGTAACTGTGCCACAGGTGGGAAACTTGGTTGTGGTATTGTTTTTTGTAATCAGCCAGGCCTCGGGATCAATAATAACCGTATCAGCAACAAACCCTATCGGTTTAATAAATGTTTCTCCATTGACTATATTGTCTACAACCACAGTGGCCTGTTGTGTTGCATTTTTAAATTGCAATGCAACGGGCAATTCAAAGAAAGGAACTGAAATATGAGAGGTAACCTGGTTCATTTTGATCCAGACATTTCCTGAACCCGTATTTGACCATTGTACATTGTAAGAAGGATAACCCTGTCCACTGTACCATTGATTAAAAAAATTGGTTAAATTTTTTCCGCTGGTTTGTTCCAGGTTTCTTTTCAGATCAGCCGTTCTGGCAAAGCCATACACAACCGCCGGGTCTGTTTGATAATTTCTAATCGCATTAAAAAAAGTAGTGTCGCCAAGTTTAAATCTCAACATGTATAATAAATGACTGCCTTTTGTATAACTCAACCGGGAATCAAATATGCGGTTTACGCTGGTAGTATCATCCACTTCCACCGAACCACCCGGCTGGGAAGTGATGTTGTTGATTTCACTTTTTCTTGTATTTAAAACATTTGCGGGGTATTTCTTTTCCATGTAGATGCTGGCAAGGTGAGTGGCAAATCCTTCGTTGAGCCAGATATCCTTCCAGGTACCACAAGTAATTTTATCTCCAAACCATTGATGTCCTAATTCATGGGCGCAAAGACTTTCACCAATATTTACTATAAAAGTAGCGGTCTGATGTTCCATTCCACCGCCCCAGCCAAACTGAACATGGCCGTATTTTTCATTCATAAACGGATAGGGGCCAAAAGTTGTATCGAACAACTGCATGGCATTTAAAGTGTTGATGGTGCCATTTTGAAAAATGCTTAAACTTTCGGGATAGCAATACGTTTGCATGGGTAAAATGCCGCCACTCAACTGCACCGTATTATTAAAAACGGTGTAATTGGTAACGGCAAAACAAATCAGGTAAGATGCAATAGCATAGCGGTGTTTCCAGTGTGCCGTAATTTTTGTACCGCCTGCGGTGAGGGTTTCGCTTTGCAAAAGTCCATTACTGGCTGCTTTATATGCAATCGGGTTGGTAACAAATACATCAATCGAATCTGCTTTGTCATCCAGGCCATTTTTACAAGGCCACCAGTCACGGCTTCCATAAGGTTCGCTCAGGCTCCACATAACAGGTGTGCCGGCATGAGTAGACTGAATAAATGAACCAAACCCGGTATTGGGAGGAACGCCTTGGTAATAAATGCTTACTGAATCAAGCGTACCGGCGTTTACATTACCCGGGAAATTGATACTAAGTGTATTGTTTGCCTGTGATTTTGTAAGCAAAACGTTGCGTTGCTTAACACTATCTGCTACCAAAGGGCTCATCAGATCCAGATCAATAGAAGAAGTTGCTGAAGTAATTACATAATAAACCGTTACTTTCCCTTTGATAAAACGGATGGCCGGGTCCACTTCCCACTCTAACCGGTAATATTTTACATCAAAATTATTGGAAGCCGAGGTTGCATTTTCACTATTGGTAAGTCTTTGATGGCCCCGGCTTTCCATTAAAGCAATATCCTCTACGCTCATGTAATAATTAGGCGGTAGTTGGGCAAAAGCATTTATTGATACCAGTATTAAAAAAGTAAATATAATTTTCATGGAAATAATTTTTTGAAAACAAGAGAGTATGTCTGATTGACCTCTTAAAGGTAAGACTGATTTATAATTTTTTGAAAACTAATCCTTTCAGGGAGATTTTTATCAGGAATAAAAAAAGCCCTGTCTCGTTTTAAACGAGACAGAGCTTTTTTTCGTTGATTTTTTTATTGTTTTACAAATTTTTCCTGGCTTACCAGTGTGCCATCCGGGGTACTTACCTTCACAAGATACAGGCCACCGGTGAGTTTACTAATGTCAAAGCTGGAATTATTTTCTGATTCCTTAGTCATGAATATCCGTTGTCCGTTTACATTGAATATCTCAATTACTTTTTGTTGATCATAGTTGGCAATATAGATATTCAATTTATCCTGTGCGGGATTGGGATAAAGCACCAGTCTTGCCTTTTCTGAATTAACAACGATTGGCATATCAGGCAATGTAGCTGTACCTAATGCTACCCTAAGTGTATAACAAACTGTTGCGCTATTAGCACCGTTGTAGCCATACACCCTTACATAATACGTACCGGCTGTGTATGTCCTTGTAATGGTTTCACTGGTTGTACCTCCGGCTTGGGAAATAGCTAATTGTGTTGTGCCATTACTACTGTACAAACGAATGTCATAATCAAATGGTAATGTGGTCAGTGTTATAGTTGCCGTACCTCCGGTTGTAATAACAAACCGGTAATAGTCGTTATCACCAGTAGGACTAATCAATCCTTTTACATCAGTATTAAAAGGTATCAATGCAGCACCACCGGAAGTTCCATTGGTAGAAACATCATACACACCCGGGCAGGTAGGTGCAGCAGCCGTTGTAAACTGTGCCTGTGCGTAAGCACCGGTAGCACCGGTACAGTTAGCCCTTACTCTCCAATCATACAATGAACTTGCTGCAAGACCACTAAGATTAACGGAAAGTGATGCAGTTGCTGTTGCCGCACTTGTCCATGTACCTGAAGAAGCTAATTTATAATCTACATCATAGTTGTTAGCCCCGCTTAATGCTGACCAACTAACTGTTGCTGCTGATGCAGTAATAGCTGATGAAACTAAACCAGTTACTGTGCCACAAGTCGGTGGAGTAATTGTTGTAAACTGTGCTTGTGTATAAGCACCAGTTGCGCCGGTACAATTAGCTCTTACTCTCCAGTCATATAATGTGCTTGCAGTAAGACCACTAAGATTAACGGAAAGTGATGCAGTTGCTGTTGCCGAATTAGTCCATGTACCTGATGAAGCTAATTTATAATCTACATCATAATTATTCGCACCACTTAATGCTGACCAGCTAACTGTTGCACTTGCAGATGTAATCGCTGATGAAGCTAAACCTGTTACTGTGCCGCAGGTGGCCGGCGTAGCAGTTGTAAATTGTGCTTGCGCATAAGCACCAGTTGCGCCGGTACAATTAGCCCTTACCCGCCAGTCGTACAGTGAGCTTTGAGTAAGCCCACTCAGGTTAATCGAAAGAGAAGTAGTAGCTGTTGCTGCATTTATCCATGTGCCGGATGAAGCCAATTTGTAATCTACATCATAATTGTTTGCACCACTTAATGCAGCCCAGCTGATGGTAGCACCGGTAGTAGTGATAGCTGATGTGGCAAGTCCTGCTACAGTACCGCAACTTGGAGCTGCACCTATTATTGTAGTAAATAAACCTCTTCCATGTGTAGCAGCAGAAAGTAAACCATCGCTGCTGCGGTATTGAAGCATATCGGTTCTTACGTTGGGAAAACCTGTTTCAGGGTCCCAAATAGTGGAAGCACCGTTGATGAGTTCTGTTTGCCAGATACCTGTTTCTGTGGCAATGATGGCTTTTGTATTATCACCAGGATAAAACATAGCCCATCTTACCGGCATATCAGGTAGGTCGCCATCTATAGCTGTCCAGGTAGTTCCTCCATCTGATGTAACCCAAAGGTTGTTTACACCATAGTTTGAAAAAGAAACAATAATATTATTATCATCGGTGCCTAATTCCACACAAGAAATGTTGGCACTGGTAGTTTGCATTCCACTTCCAATAATATTAGTGAAAGTAGGAATGGCGTTTGCATTCGTTGCCCGTATAAGCGTTGGTACAACAGTGCTGCGGCCACCCGCAAAAAATACTGTGTGATTAGTATAAGGAGAAACTTTTACGGCAGATACAGTTCCGGTATTTAAACCAGACATTGTTACGGAAGTAAAGGTGCTGCCTGTTTGTGGGTTACTCCATCTTACAAAAGCATTTTGTACCCCGCTGCAATACATGATATTATTTGCATCATCATAGTCAGTAGGATTGATAAATCTTCCGGCAGAGCTTGAATAATTTACCGACGACCAAGTAGAGCCGCTGTTTGTACTTCTTCTGTATTGATTATATACATACGAACCCCACTGGTATTGTCCCTCGTTTTGGTCTATATGTACAAATGCACCATCACCACCGGTTACTTCCACAGAATTTCCCAAGCCTGCACTTGAAAGCTGATGTACTCCATTATCCTGGGCACCAGCAAGAAAATAATTGGTGGATGTAGGGTGATTAGCTACTGCATAAAATTGTTTGATTCTTAAACCGGTATTTTTATCAGTAATAGTTGTACCACCATTGGCTGAATAATGCACACCACCATCACAACCGAATAAGACCTGGTTATTGTTTCTCCATGTAATTATTTGCTGGTCGGCATGTACATATTGACCGCTTGTTCCTACCCATTCAGAAATTTTTGTCCAAGAAGTTCCTCCGTTGGTTGTTTTATAACAATCAAGGCTACCAACTATTACATTGTTTGCGTTATTGGGATCAACTGCCACGGCCATACAATACCATGCCTGTCCGCTTGTGAAAGCAGGAGTGGCACCAATAGCAGCCCAATTGGCTCCGCCATTTGTTGATTTATAAATAGTAGGAACACCCCATGCAGAGTTTGATGGTAATGCATATAAAGTATTTCCGTTGACTGCCAACGCCACATTATACTGTGTTGTAAATGTTGTAGCAGGACTTGTCCATGTAGAAGAAGTAACAGTTGCCGGATTGTCCGTATAGCGGTAACCTGAACTACCAGCAATAGTATTATAATAACCGCAGGTAATGTGTAACCTTCCTGTGCTGCTTAATACTAAATCAGGAACCCTTGGATCCAAACCAGTTGGAGTGATATTAGCCCATATGCCTGTTGACTTTGTGTAACGTTGCAGCCCCTGTGTATTTGAAATAGAATTACAACCAACATAAAGATTGCCATTGGCATCACAAACCACTTTGCTTACATTCCAGAGGTTTTCTGTTCCGGGCATCAATGCCCAGTTAACACCATTGTCAGTACTTCTCCATAATCCGGCACCTCTTACTGCATCTGCATTAATCGCTTTTTCTCCTGTACCGAAATACATGATGTTGAAATCTGTTGGGTCCTGGCAAATGCTGGCGACAGCAAGGTTGCCAAAGTAATCATTGATAACAGTCCATGTCGGTGTTGCTACTGTTATATCGTTTGTCTTCCATAGCCCACCATCGATACCACCTACCCAAACTGTTTTTCCGGTTGCATCGCTAAGGTCTTCCCACATTGCTCTCACTCTTCCCGAGGTTTTTCCGTTGCCTGGCCTTGTGTTACCATTGCTGGCTCCCACAGCATCGCTGTTTGGGCCTCTTTCCACCCAAGTAAACAAGGGGGCACGGGCAGCTATATTCATGATTCGTTGCTGTCTTTCATTATAGGCGTTGATGAGCCTGTCTTTTGGCACATAACCAAGAGCTGGGTCTTTAGTCATGTTTATTTCGTGTTGCAGCCTCTTGGAAATTCCAGGGCCATTTTCCTGAACTTGTTCTACCTGCGCAAGCACACAGGATGATATTGTTATCAGCAGTGTTGATAACAACAAAATTCGTTTCATCATAAAAGTGTATTTGGAGTTTTGGTAAATTAAATAACTTCCTAATATATTGGTTTTTTGTAAACCGCCAACAGTAGTTTTACGGGGAATATAACGATGTGGAAAAGTTGAAGGGGTAAACCCTTAGTTATGACAGAAAATCGACAAAAATCAGGCAGGCACCAGTTCTACTGTTGCATTGATACCTCTTTCTGTTATTGCATAACAAAGAGGTTTCAGGTTATCAAAGCTGCCGTTCTTCACAGCATATTTTCCCTGATAGTGGATGATGTAGGCGCATTGTTCAGCTTGCTCATGAGTGTGGCCGCAAATTTCAATCAAACTTTCAATTACCCATTCAAACGTATTTACTTCATCATTCCATACAATCAGATTGCAGGGGTCTTCAGTAAGTGTGAGAACATCCAGTTCTTCGAGGATGTCAGTTTGTATTTCGTTTGACGGGTTGAACATTGCTTCGCAAATGTAAAAAATTATTTACCGTTAAAATCATTCTTAACCGATCTTTAATTTTTGTATTTTCAATACAAAATAACCTCATGGAAAGAGTAATTGGCCTCGGCGGGCCGTTTATAAAGGCTACCGATCCGAAAAAATTGGTGGCCTGGTATGAAAAACATCTGGGTATTTCATTTAATGGTACCGTATATGCTGATTGGCAGTTTACCACTATTGATGGAAGTAAAAAGCCCGGTTATAATGTATTATCCTTTTTTAAGAGCGATTCCGATTATTTTGCTCCCAGCAACAAAGAAGTAATGCTGAATTTTATTGTAAAAGATTTGTTTGCTTTGCTGGCTGTTTTAAAAGAAGAAGGAGTAGCAACTATTGGCGAGCCAATGGACGAAGAATATGGAAAATTTGGCTGGATACTTGATCCGGAAGGGAATAAAATAGAGTTGTGGGAGCCGCCTTTAAAATGAAAAAAAATTTGGCAAAAAACCTCACACCCTTATCTTTGCACTCCCAAAATCGATTGCTTCATTTCATTCGCAAGGGAGTTTAGCTCAGCTGGTTCAGAGCATCTGCCTTACAAGCAGAGGGTCGGCGGTTCGAACCCGTCAACTCCCACAAACCCTGCATTTGCAGGGTTTCTTATTATGGCAACTACTTATTGTGAATTTGTACAAAACAAAGGGAAAGGTACTGTTCACCATCATTATCATGATACGGAATACGGTTTCCCCATTGATGATGATAACCTGCTGTTTGCAAGATTAGTACTGGAAATAAACCAAGCCGGGCTTAGCTGGGAAACTATACTTAATAAGAAAGACAATTTCTTCAAGGCTTTTGATGATTTCAATATTGACAAAGTAGCCCGGTATTCAGATAAGAAAAAAGAAAAGCTGATGCAGGATGCGGGTATCATCCGCAACCGGTTAAAGATTGAAGCGGCGGTACACAATGCAAAAGCGATCAAAATAATTCAGAAAGAGTCAGGCTCATTCAAAAATTGGTTAGATAAAAACCATCCTAAAACAAAAGATGAATGGGTAAAGCTTTTTAAAATAACATTCCGGTTTACCGGTGGCGAAATTGTAAATGAGTTTTTAATGAGTACTGGTTATTTGCCCGGTGCTCACGCAGCTAATTGTTCTATTAATAAAAAAGTAATGAAACAAAAACCAAAATGGGCGGAGAGATGAGTCGGAGCCGTTAGTCTGGAGTCAATACTCAATTCGGATTTACCTCTGGCAGGCGATAATGCTGACCGTCTAAAACAAATAATTCATCAATTTCGAAAGTCCAGAATTTGAATAGCGGGGATTTTTTCAGAATCTTTTCTACTTCCTTCTTGTCTTCTGCATTCAGTGTAATCCATGACCGGTGTGTTTCCATGCTTACAGCATAATGGTCAATGGTTCCTTTATTAATCAGAAAATTAATATAAGTGCGGTGAGGCGGCACTAAGTCCATAAACTCATCGCTCATTTCAAAATGTATAGTGGCCAAATATTTCTGCATCTGTTATAAATGACAATTTAAAAGTAGGAAAGTTGCTTCGGGTGGAAAAAGAAAGTTGTTATACCGGAAAAAGGAGTGGAACGTACTGGGCTCGAACCAGTGACCCTCACGTTGTCGACGTGATGCTCTAAACCAACTGAGCTAACGTTCCTTTACATTTTCCACTCCACTATTTCATTCGCCCATTCTTTTCTAAACGGCGTAGTTATTTTAATGTAGTTGTCCGTATAACCATCCATCATCTCATTTTTACCATTCTTTTCAAACAATACTTTCCGGGTTTGCCCGGCATGTTGCTCCGTAAAGTATTGCAACTTCATGTACGAAAGATTGCGAAGCATTTTATTTCTTTCGTTGCGGATATGGATGGGCACCACAGGTTTCAAGGTCAGTGCATGAGTATTATCTCTCTCAGAATATGTAAACACATGCAGGTAAGAAATATCCAATGAATGCAAAAAATCAAAGGTTTCTTTAAATTCCACTTCCGTTTCTCCCGGAAAACCAACAATCACATCTACACCGATCGCACAATGCGGCATTAATGTTTTTATCAATGCCACTCTCTCTGCATACAATTCTTTTTTATACCGCCGCCGCATTAAACCCAGTATCTTATTACTGCCACTTTGTAAAGGAATATGAAAATGCGGCATAAACTTATCGCTATTCGCAACAAACTCTATTATTTCGTTCGTTAACAAATTCGGCTCAATAGAAGAAATTCTATATCGTTGAATACCTTCAACATTTTCAAGAGCTTGAACGAGGCTATAAAAATCTTCTTTTTTTGAAGTTTCTAAAGCCCCCCTTGCGGGGGTTGGGGGGCTGAAATCACCCAAATTTATTCCCGTCAGCACAATTTCCTTCACACCATGCTGCGCTAATTCAGTCGCCTGCTTCACCACATTTTCTATACTATCACTTCTGCTTTTTCCTCTCGCCATCGGTATGGTACAGAACGAACAATTATAGTCACAACCATCCTGCACTTTTAAAAAAGTTCTTGTCCGGTCATTCACCGACCAGGAAGAATGAAAGCCGGAAACGTCTTCAATATCGCAACTGCAAATTTTAGCTGAATCACCTTTGGCTAGCTCCCGGATATGCTGGGCAATATTAAATTTTTCAGCAGCACCCAATACCAAATCCACCCCCGGTATTTCAGAAATTTCTTTTGGTTTTAGTTGTGCATAGCAACCGGTAATCACTACTAAACTTTCGGGAGCTTTTCGTTGAATGCGGCGTACCAAATGCCGGCATTCTTTATCTGCATTATCGGTAACGGAACAAGTGTTGATAACATACACATCCGCCAGTTCATCAAACTCCTTTTTCTCAAACCCTTCATTTTCCAGCAAACGGGAAAGAGAAGATGTTTCCGAAAAGTTGAGCTTGCAACCGAGAGTATGAAACGCCACTGTTTTTGATTCTGCCATAGAAGCAACAAATTTACGTTTAAAAATCTACCGTTTCATGTCTAAAGTTCCCATAACAGGAGAGGACAGTGAGCAACAAACCTGTATTTTTATCCAAATATTTGAGAGTGAACAAGAAATGGGCCCCCTACATTCTGATGGCACTGATGCTGATTGCGATTGTTGTTATCAAGCAATGTAAAAATAGCAACGAACCGGCACCAAAACCGAAGGTTACTAATAATGACAAACCGAAAGACCCCGCTACCAATCCTACCGACAGGGATAAAGGTTTTGACCGTCGCACTGCATTATTAGAATACAGCAATCATGCAAAATGCCGGATGCAATGCCGAAAAATCTCACAAGCTGAAGTGGAAGCGATAATGCGGGATGGAAAAATAAACTATACGAAGAGTGATTTGCAGAATGCAAGATGCCCCCGCTATGCTGTGGAAGGCGTAACCAACGATGACCAACGGGTACGCATCGTATATGCCCAATGCAATGAATCGACTACCGTAGTAACTGTGATTGATTTAGAAACTGATTTTAAATGTAATTGCCCCGGAGATGATAATAAATATAAAAACAAATAGAATGTACCCAACTACATTACTACTATCATCGACTGTTGCGTCGCACTCTTCAGAGTTCTGTTCACTATTCAGCAACCCACCCCGGTTCACTATAGAACTAATTTCACTTATATCACCCCGCCTAGGTAGGGAAGTTTACTCATTTTCAAATTTCCAAATCATCGCATTCTTAAATTGAAACTTCTCAAATTAATATACAGTATCTACGCCTGCATCACTTTTGTGGCCATCATGCTGCTGATATTTCCATTTGCATTAATCGCCGGTTTCTTTGGCAGAATAAAAGGCGGCAACATGATGATACGATTATGTATGCTTTGGGCTGATATATGGTTTCCGTTAATTTTTATCTGGCATAAAAAAATATACGAAACATCTCATGACAGAAAGAAGTCATACATCTTCGTCAGTAATCATATTTCATACCTCGATGCGGCGATATTGGTAAAAGCGTTTCGTCAGCCATTCCGTCCGCTGGGCAGGGCAGAGATGAGTAAACTACCTGTCTTTGGTTTTATTTATCGAAATGCGATTGTTACCGTTGACCGCAGCAGTGCCGCTAACCGGGCTAATAGTGTCAGGATTCTGAAATCAATTATTGGTAAGGGCATTTCCGTAATGGTTTTTCCGGAAGGAACTTTTAATATAACAACCGAACCATTAAAAGAATTTTATGATGGTGCTTTTCGTGTTGCTATTGAAACACAAACTCCAGTCAAGCCGGTTTTATTTCTGGATGCTTACCGCAGAATGCCGTATGAAAGTTTATTTCACATGACACCCGGCCGCAGCCGCATTGTTTATCTGGATGAAATACCTGTAGCAGGATATACTTCTGCTAATATTGAGAAACTAAAACAGGAAGTGTATGCAGTGATGGAAAAGAAATTAATTGAGTATGATGCGGCATGGAGAAAGCCCCCAACCCCTAAAAGGGTGTAATACAGACTCCTTAATTCATTATTATCTTTAAAGCTTAGATGCAGGAAAGAAATTCCAATATGAACGATTTTGACTCCCCTTTAGGGGTTGGGGGCATCTTATTTGCGGAAGTCATCATACCATCCGCCTTACCAAAAAACTACACATGGTCTGTTCCATCCTATTTAATGGAAACAGCAAAAGTTGGTTGCCGGGTAGAAGTGAATCTTGGTAAGAATAAAAAATATGCAGGTATAATAAAAAGTTTGCACGACGAAAAGCCGGAATTTTTCAAAACAAAAGATATCCTCAATGTACTCGATGTGGAGCCGGTAGTATTTGAACAGCAATTAAAACTGTGGGAATGGATTGCAGCATACTACATGTGTAGCGAAGGCGAAGTGATGGCCGCTGCATTGCCAGCACACTTTAAATTATCCAGCGAAACAATATTGGTGTACAATGAAGAATATGGCGATGATTTTTCTGCCCTCGACCATGATGAATATATTGTTGGCGAAGCATTGCTAATCAAAAAAGAACTCAGCCTGACGGAAGTACAGCAGATATTGGATTCATCTCATATCTATCCCGTTATCAATCGCCTTATTCAAAAGAAAGTTTGTTTTGTATGGGAATCATTAAAACAAACCTATTCGCCGAAAAAAGAAAGTTATGTGTTGCTGAATCCTGAGTATGATAATGAAGATAAATTATCAGAGCTGCTGAACAACTGGACAAAAGCCCCCAAACAAATGGAATTGTTGCTCAGTTACCTGCATCTGATGAAAACAGAAGGAGAAGTAGTAAAATCATCTTTATTAAAAAAATCGGGAGCAACTGAAGCGCAGTTGAAAGGATTGGTAGAAAAAAAAATCCTTTGGACCGAAAAGCGAATCATTGACCGAATAAAATATTTACCCAAAAATGTGCAGATTGATTTTGAACTCAGCGAAGTACAACAAAAAGCATTTGAGCAAACACTGGAACAATTAAAAAGCAAACCTGTTTGTTTGTTACATGGGGTTACTTCCAGCGGCAAGACGAATATTTATATCAAGCTGATTGAAGAGTACATCAAACAAGGCAAGCAGGTATTATACATGCTGCCGGAGATTGCACTCACTTCACAAATCATTAGAAGATTGCAAAAGCATTTTGGTGGATATATTGGCATCTACCATTCTAAATTTTCACAGAATGAAAGAGTGGAGATATGGAACAAAGTAAAGAATGGTGAACTGAGGGTGATATTGGGTGCAAGGTCTTCTGTTTTTTTGCCCTATCAGAATCTTGGTTTGATTATTTGCGATGAAGAACATGATACATCCTATAAACAACAGGAACCGGCACCAAGATATAATGGGAGAGATGCAGCGATTTATTTTGCATCACTCTTTGGTGCAAAAACATTACTTGGCAGTGGCACCCCTTCGGTAGAAAGTTATTATAATGCAACGACAGCCAAATACGGCTTGGTGGAGTTGCTGCAACGCTACGGCGATTTAAAACTTCCACCGATTGAAATTATAGACACAAGAAAAATTTTACAGAAAGATAGAACCAAAGTCATGCTGTCACCACAACTGGTGGAGGCCGTGAATGAAGTAATAGCCAGAAACAGGCAGATTATTCTTTTTCAAAATCGGCGTGGCTATTCGCCTTACCAGGTGTGCAGCACTTGTGGCTGGATACCACAATGCAAATATTGCGATGTATCGCTGACTTTTCATAAACTAACCAACAAATTAATTTGTCATTATTGCGGCACTACTTATCCGCCGGTGCATACTTGTGCTGCTTGCGGCAGTGATAAATTTGCACAACGAAATTTTGGTACGGAAAAGATTGAAGAGCAATTACAGGAAACTTTCCCGGATGCCAAAGTAGCGAGAATGGATATTGATACCGTGCGGGGCAAGAATGCACATGATGTATTGATACAGCAATTTGAACAAAAACGGATTGATATTTTAGTAGGCACACAAATGGTGGTGAAAGGGCTTGACTTTGATAATGTTGACCTTGTTGGAATTTTAGATGCGGATGGCTTATTACACTTCGCAGATTTCAGAGTCAACGAAAGGGCCTTTCAACTGATGGAGCAGGTGAGTGGTCGTGCCGGAAGAAAGGAAGAGACTGGGAAAGTAATGGTGCAAACTTCTCAGCCCACCCATCCGGTGTTACAATTTGTGCAGCAGCATGATTTTAAAAATATGTTTGCTGAAGAAGTAAAGAAGCGAAAAGAATTTTCCTATCCGCCATTCTTCCGCATTATCCATCTCAGTTTTAAGCATAAAATAAAAGAAGTGGTAGAAAGGGCCGCACAGATATATGCGGATGCTATGAAGGTTAAATATGGTCAATACATTGTTGGCCCGGCAGAGCCGGTTATTGGCCGCATCAGAAATCAATACCTGATGGAACTCTTGTTGAAACTCCCCCGAGATAGCAAAACCATTAATCAATGTAAAAAAATTTTACTGGAACAGGTAGCTATACTGCATCAAAATAAGAGCTTCCGAAGTGTGACGATAGTGGCGGATGTGGATGCGGTGTAAATTTTTATTTCAAATATTTATCAAACCAATCCACAAACTGATTTAATTCCGGCATCATATCCATCGGGTTATGATCACCACCTTTTTTTATAATAAGTTTATTTACCACACCGGCTTCATTTAATTTGTCAACAAACGATTTTGATTGCTGCAATGGAACGGTCTTGTCTGCATCTCCGTGTATGATGAAAACAGGAGGGTCGTCGGAAGAAATTGAGTAAATAGGCGAACATTCCCGGCCTATTTTGTTTCTTGCACTTGTATCAGTGATATGGTCGTATGTTCTTGTCTTATTATTCCAGACCCTGAAATCGAAAGCTCCATAAACACCGGAGCCTTTTAGTAAATCACCCATATTTACCATATTACCACCAGTGAAGCCCCAGTTTAAACAATCTGTTGGTGGATACAGTACAGCAGCTGCCTGTACTCTTGATGACATACGGTTAACAGGATCTTGTGCGACAGAATCAATTTTTTCATCTGCCATTGCTACTGCCAGCGAAAGATGTCCTCCGGCAGAGCCACCATAAATACCAATCTTGTTTGGTTCTACTTTTAAATTAGCGGCATTATAGCGGATATAACGAACTGCTCTTTTTACATCTTCAATTTCATCAGGAATAGCATAGCGGGGTTGAGATCCCAGTATAACAAGAAAAACAGTAAACCCTTTATCTAAATACATAGATGATGGACGAACGGATCTTTCGGCTTGTTGGTATGAAGAATACCAGGAGCCGGCCATTACCCATATCACTGTTTTTCCATTTGATTTTGACTTTGGTTTCAGGTGAAGCATTGTTAAGGCAACTCCATCTTTTCGACCGTATATTAATTCTTCTACGGTATAATTTTTAATTGCTTTTTCTTTTACTTTACTTAGTAAATTACCCCATCTTTTGTCTGAATGTAAATTTGAAAAATCCTTGTCGTTTTCAACTCCAGTTACATCGGATGGTGAAATCCCATCAGACTTAGCCATTGTATTGAGCAACAAAAATGCACTATCCGGAACATTTGCCAGCGACCATGCTTTAGCAGTCATCCAATACCTGTTCAAATCTGCATCATTGCCCTCTGCTCTTATACCTGCAGCATATGCCGCTGCAACATTTGTAAACTCTTTTAATTTATAAAGCGAATCACCTTTCTTATAAAAGGATTCTGCAGTTTGCGAGTAAGATAGTTGTACTGCTAATACTAAGATTGAAGCCAGAAGTTGGGTTCTTTTCATACATAAAAATTTATTCGTTGAAGTTAAGAAATAAGAGTGGTTTTTATTTCGGGATAGTGATATATGCAAAAGCCTTCATTTTGTTTCTCTGCAGCAGACAACATTGCAATAGCTACCTGCTTTCCATGAATCGGCTTATACTTTGCAGGAATCA
The DNA here is from genome assembly GCA_031386125.1 of Chitinophagaceae bacterium. Taxonomy (GTDB): domain Bacteria; phylum Bacteroidota; class Bacteroidia; order Chitinophagales; family Chitinophagaceae; genus JJ008. The sequence continues at coordinate 4,665 of JANNCC010000219.1, read as the reverse complement.
AAAACGAAAAGGCCGATATAATACCCTTCGAAATTTTTTCTCCCAACCGGAATTCTTTTCTATCCCCCAGTAAAACAGAAGGTCGCATAATATGCACAGATTTTAAACCAACAGCTTTCACCGCATCCTCCACTTCGCCTTTTAGTTTCAGGTAAAAATTATTGCTCTTGCTATTAGCACCTACAGATGAAACAAGGACAAATGTTTCGCAGCCGTTCAGTTTACAAAACCCGGCAGCATTCACCGTTATATCATAATCCACTTTTCGGTAAGCTTCTTTGTCGCCTTTTACTTTTTTCTGTGTAGTGCCAATGGCACAAAAAACTGCATCACTGCCTTCCAGTGCCAGGCGAAAACTTTCTGCATCGCCAAAGTCCACCAGTTTCTTTTCTAATTTCGGGTAGGTGAATTCGATAGGGCGGCGGATCAGAATTCTGACAGTTTCGTAATAATTATCCTGCAATAATTCTTTCAGTAAATAGCCACCGATAAGCCCGGTGGCACCAATGATTGTTGCTGTCATATAAAATCAGGATGTTTGCAGTATGCAAATTCAGGAAAATATTTCATTAAAGCTCTATAACAGTTTTGGCATTGATGCCAAAGCCCGGCATTTTGCCAGCTTTAAGAACACTGAAGAACTCTCAGAACTCATAACCCTGAATCCTAAACTCAAAACTCTTACCCTTGGTGGAGGCAGCAATATTTTATTGACAAAAAATTTCGATGGGTTGGTATTAAAAAATGAAATAACCGGCATCAGCGAACTTCATGAAGACAGCGAGTATGTGTATGTAAAAACAGGCGCAGGTGAGAACTGGCATCAGTTTGTTTTGTATTGCATACAAAGAAACTGGGCAGGTGTGGAGAACTTGTCACTCATACCGGGCAACGTAGGTGCTTCGCCGATGCAGAATATTGGAGCTTATGGTGTGGAAGCAGATGATGTGTTCTGGGATCTGGAGGCTTATCATATAAAAGAAAAAAGGGTAGTAACTTTTACCCCCAACGATTGTGAGTTTGGGTACCGGGATAGTGTGTTTAAAAGTAAATATGAAGGTCAGTTTGTAATCCTTAATGTAACCTTTCAATTACGAAAGAAACCCCGGTTCAAAACAAGTTACGGTGCAATAGAGGAGGAATTAGAAAGAATGGGTGTGAAAGAGTTAACAATAAAAGCCATATCAGAAGCTGTGATTAGTATCCGTTCTTCTAAATTACCTAACCCAGCTGAAATTGGCAATGCCGGTAGTTTTTTTAAAAATCCATCCATTTCAAAAAATCAATTCAATTTACTGAAAGAGAAATTTGAAAATATTATTGGGTATGAAAACATTAACGGCACTGTAAAACTTGCTGCAGGTTGGCTGATTGAACAATGTGGATGGAAAGGTTTTAGAAGAGGTGATGCCGGTTGCCATGTTAAACAGGCATTAGTACTGGTTAACTACGGGAATGCAAGTGGTAACCAGATATTTCAGCTTAGCAGTGAGATATTACAAAGTGTAAAAGAAAAATTTAACATTATTCTTGAAAGAGAAGTTAATCTTATTTAGACATTTTCTTACATTATCTTCTTAACTTGTATCAACTAAAACAAATGTTATGAAAAGAATATTGATAATGGCATTATCTTTTTTAATAATTGAAAATTCTGTATCAGCACAGGCAGCTAAATCTGTTTACTTTGAATTAGGCGGCCCAGGCTTGGCTTCATTCAACTTTGATACCCGTTTTGGTAACCGGGAGGATGGCTTTGGAGGTCGCATTGGTGTTGGTGGTTTCGTCATATCAAGTAACGATGGAATTGGAGGAAAAGATAGGGTAGGAGTTGTTTTTATCCCAATAGGGCTGAATTATCTTTTGGGCAAAGATGGTAAACATTTCTTTGAGTTAGGCGCAGGGGTTACCCCTGTAGTAGCTTCATCTACTTTTGATAGCGAAAATTTCTCGACAACTTTTGGACATATACTGTTTGGTTATAGGGTTCAGCCAAAGGAAGGTGGGTTTACTTTCAGGGCTTTCATAAATCCCATTTTCGGAAATTTTGGTTTTATACCTTATTATGGAGGCGTATCTTTTGGGTATAAGTTTGGGGCTAAGAAAGAAAAATAATTATTAACTGTATTAATGCCACATTAAAAATGTGGCATTAATTTCAAGCTTCTTCATCAAACTCAAAATCCTTCTCTATAAAATTCATCATACTTCCCATCAGGTCTTTAAACTCCACTTTGTTTTCAAATATTTTTTTACTGATAAGCGAATACGAGGAAAGGCCGTGCAATACAAATTCCATCATCAAGGCTGCTTGCTCTTCGTTTAGTTGGGAAAAATATTTTTTTACCAAAGAATGAAGGCCATCCACTTTATATAACAACAATATTTTGTCTTTATCTGAAGTATTAAAAGACATGTTTAGGCTATTGCCTTTATCAAACCATTGAGTGATTGGGCGGTATGGGTTTTCATCCGGTTTTTCTTCTATTGATGGTTTACCTGTATTTCTTCTTTTCTTTAGTTGGTCAGGATTGGGAAAGTATTGAACAAACTGCGAACGGATAGCTTTGTCCACCAAATTCATTGCCACCTGGTAAGGGCCTTCCTGTTCACCTTCATACACCAGTTCTACTTTTCCTGTAATGGAAGGGATGATTCCCACCAGATCATTCATCCAGACCTGTGTTTGTTTTTGGTTATTAATAATAGCCCTGCGTTCGGCTGAACTCACGGCGTTTTCAAAGGCAGAAATAGTAAGCCTTGCACTCACACCGCTTTTCTTATCTATAAATTCACTGGCTCTTGCTTCAAAAGCAATTTGTTCAATCAATCGTTTTACCAGGTCACTTACTTTTACTCTTGCCTTTTGTTCATCACTTATTTTTGCTTCCTGTTCGGTTATCTCCAGGGCATTTTCCAGGGATTTTGGATAGTGAGTGAGTATCTGGCTTTCAATTCTATCCTTTAACGGAGTAACGATGGAGCCCCGGTTGGTATAATCTTCCGGATTGGCGGTAAAAACAAAGAGGATATCAAGCGGTAACCGAAGCTTAAACCCCCGGATTTGCACATCTCCTTCTTCTAAAATGTTGAATAAGGCAACTTGTATGCGGGCCTGTAAATCAGGCAGTTCGTTGATTACAAATATGCCCCTGTTGCTTCTGGGAATGATACCATAATGCAGCACTCTTTCATCGGCAAAACTTAATTTTAAGTTGGCGGCTTTTATGGGATCAATGTCACCAATAAGGTCAGCAACACTTACATCGGGGGTTGCTAATTTTTCACCATACCGCTGGCTGCGATGTACCCATTCAACAGGAGTGGCATCACCTTTTTCTGCAATCAAATCCACTGCGAATTTAGAAACTGGGTTCAGGGGGTCATCGCTTATTTCACTTCCGCTTACTACAGGAATGTATTCATCCAGCAACTCCACCATCTGTCGGGCCATTCTTGTTTTTGCCTGTCCCCGCAAACCAAGAAAAAGAATATTGTGCTTGCTGAGCAATGCCCTTTCCACATCGGGTATCACGGTGTCTTCATAGCCCACGATTCCTGAGAAGGTCGGGTCGCCTTTTTTCAGTTTTGCAATAAGGTTCTGCCGTATCTCTTCTTTGATACTTTTTGGCTGGTAGTTACTGGCTTTTAATTCGCCTAGTGTTTTTATTTTTTGGATGTTCATTTTTTATTGTTCAGAGGTTACAAGATTGTACTTATAAATATTGTTTTGCTTTAATGCTTCAATTACTTTTTCGAAAGTAGGGTAGGTTGCATTTCTGTCACCTTTTATAAGGTAGTCTTTTCTGATGCCAGGTAGTTTTTTTTCAAGATCTGCAATAACTAATTTTAGATTTTGCGTAATTGGTTTTTTTAGCTGATGAGGTAAAGCATCAAACTCTGTTGCTAATATTGTGTACCAAACAGATTGGTCTTTCCTTAGTTCAATAATTATGGCATTATTCTCCGGAAGGGCTTGCGAAGTAACAGACTCAGGTGTTGTTATTGCAACTGGTTCAGGAGGTTCCCAACTAAAATTTTCAATACGTAAATAGGTTTCTTCTGCTCCTGTAAGCTGCGCCATTGAATATTTTCTGATTTTACTTATTGTCATTTCATCTAAAGCATCAACTGTACTTTTATATGAGGAATTATTAGTTGGCTTAAGTACAACTGATAATTTAGTTCCCAGTTTCTTGCTTGCAGCTATTATGAAAGTTCTAAACGAATTTTGTTTTGATATTGAGTAAAAATTACCATCCTTTATTTTATATTCCCAAAAACAATAAATGCTGTCTGAATTAAAAATGATTGCAGTTAGTGTATTGCTGTCTTTTGGCGATTCGGTGTTTATTCCTTTAGGAATTTTAAGGTCTAACTTTTGTTTTTGTACTTCTTTTTGTAGATACTTGCTTTCGTCATTATTTTGAGAATTGCAGCCTGAAATAATCAAAGAAGTAAAAAAGTATGTTATCCAAAATAGTTTCATTTTATAACGGCTCTGTTAATTAATATACAGTCTTCCTCTTTCCACTTTCAAAATCCTTAAATATAAAAGCCCCCAACTTATCCAATGATGCAAAGAAAGCTTTTCCATTATTCATCTCTGTAAACTCCTGTACAAATTTTTGCAGGTAAGGGTCAGTTGCAATCATAAAAGTAGTG
>JANNCC010000204.1:0-5447 GCA_031386125.1 Chitinophagaceae bacterium | reverse complement strand
GATGTGTTTATTATTGAGCAACATAGAGGTAAAAGCTTATCAAAATGGTTAATAGAGACAATTCAGTCACATCCGGAATTGCAAGGATTGCGAAGATGGATGCTTGGTACAAGAGATGCTCATAGGCTGTATGAACAATTTGGTTGGTCGGTGTTGGATGAAGACACCCGGAAAAGGTTTATGCAGCGGCATAATAAAACTCCTTATCAATAATTATTCGGCAACTAGTTTTTTAATAGCTATGCTTACTTGCTGAAATGGGAACGAGCCAACTACTTTTTGCATTTGCTTTTTTATTTCATTCGTACATAGATTTCCAATACTTCCTTCATGGCTGTGATTGATATTGGTATCGTAGATAAAATTACCGTCTTCGATATCTAACCCTACCTTTTTATATGCATCACGGAAAGGCATTCCGCCATTTACTAATTTATTTACTTCCTCTACACTAAACAGATATTTGTATGTTGAGTCGGCCAGTATATTTTCTTTCACCTGAATGTTTGATAGCATCAACCCCGCCATTTCAATGCAATCTTTCAGTGTCTTAAAAGCAGGGAATAGGTGTTCTTTCAATAATTGTAAATCCCGGTGATAACCAGATGGCAGGTTGGTCGTCATCAGCATTATCTCATTAGGAAGAGCTTTGATTTGATTGCAATGCGAACGAATCAATTCAAATACATCCGGATTTTTTTTGTGCGGCATTATGCTGCTGCCAGTAGTTAGTTCTGTAGGGAAACTGATGAAGCTAAAATTTTGGTTTAAATACAGACAGGCATCCATACTGAGTTTGGCCAATGTGTCTGCTACGTTTGCTAAAGATTGTGCTACAATCCGTTCCGCTTTTCCTCTTCCCATTTGAGCATACACTACATTATAATTCAAATCATCAAAGCCGAGCAACTTTGTAGTCAATGTTCTGTTGATAGGAAAGGAAGAACCATATCCGGCGGCTGAACCTAAAGGATTTTTATTCACCACATCATAAGCGGCTTTTATAGTTATTGTATCATCTACCAAACTTTCTGCATAAGCTCCGAACCAAAGTCCGAATGAAGAAGGCATGGCTAATTGCAAATGTGTGTAGCCTGGCAATAAGGTGCCTTTATATTTCTCGCTTTGAGTTTGTAATAGTTCGAAAAATGGTTGAATTGTATTTGTCAATTCTTCCAGTTCATTTCTCATAAATAGTTTTACATCTACGAGAACCTGATCATTCCGGCTTCTGGCACTGTGAATCTTTTTCCCTGTGTCACCCAATTTTTGTGTGAGCAATAATTCTACCTGCGAATGAATATCTTCTACATCATCCTGTAATTTGAATTCTCCTTTTTGTATTTGCTGATAAATATTCTTTAATTCTTTTTGTAATTCAGTTAATTCGTCTTTTGTCAATAACTTAACAGATTCCAGCATTTCAATATGAGCTAAAGAACCCAATACATCAAAAGCCGTCAAATACATATCCATTTCACGGTCTTTACCAACGGTGAAGGTTTCTACTTCCTTGCCCCCATCCCCTAAAGTGGTGTCTTTTTGCCAAAGTTTCATACTGCCAGAGTTGTTTCACGCAGAGGACGCAGAGGTCGCAGAGGTGATATTATAGAATCTGTTCCAATAATTTTATATACAAGTCAATTCCTTCTTTAATTTCCTTCACATAAATATACTCATCCGCAGTATGACTTCGGGCAGAATCTCCGGGACCCATTTTCAAGGCCGGAAAAGGCATCAGTGCTTTGTCGGAAGTGGTAGGAGAGCCGTAGTAGGTTCTGCCAAGACTTAATCCTGCTTTTACCAATGGATGCTCTACTGCAATGGAGGTAGAACGAAGTCTCATGCTTCTGGCTTTTACTTCGCATTGCACATTTGCTTTTATTATGTCAAGCACCTCTTCAAAAGTGTAGAGTTCATTTATCCTTGTATCTACCACAAATTTGCATTCGGCGGGGACTACATTATGGGCTTTATTTTCTGTTTCAATTACCGTCACACTCATTTTAGAAGGGCCTAGCAAATCAGAAACGTTGGGTAACTGGTAAGTTCTGAACCATTCAATATCTTTCAATGCTTTATAAATTGCGTTGTCGCCTTCTTCTCTTGCTGCATGTCCGGCTTTACCAGTACTTATACAATCAATCACCATCAATCCTCTTTCTGCTACTGCCATTTGCATTTGTGTCGGCTCGCCTACAATGGCACAATCAATTCTTGGTAAATACGGTAATGTATATTCTATGCCGCCGATACCAGATATTTCTTCTTCTGCTGTTGCAGCAAAGACAACATTATATTGCAATTCAGCATTGCCATAATAGTATAAAAATGCGGCAATAAGAGAAACAAGGCACCCGCCTGCATCATTACTACCAAGTCCGTACAATTTCTCATCCTCAATAAGCGGCGAAAAGGGGTCTTTGGTGTATTGGGGATTTGGTTTTACTGTATCATGATGAGAGTTCAGAAGGATAGTAGGTTTGTTTTCATCAAAATGTTTATTCAACGCAAACACATTATTACTAACTCTTGTTGCAGCAATGTCCTTATCCGAAAAAAATTTTCCAATGATACTTGCTGTTTGGTCTTCTTCCTTGCTGAAAGAAGGAGTGCTGATTAATTCTTTTAGCAACACTATAGCTGCTCGTTGTAGTATTGTTATGTCTTTACTCATTTATTATGGATGTTCCCGAAGTTCCTTTTATTAACTCTTTTAAGTTTTCTGCTTTGCCGATGATTACTTTATTTACACCACTGTTCAATGCTGCAAAGGCATTGTCTAATTTAGGAATCATACCAGAAAATATTTTAGCCCCCCCACCCCCCGATTGGGGGGATTTTAACTCCTTAAAGTAGGAAGGAGTTATTACTGGCAGTACAGAATCTTCATCTTCTAAATTCAACAGCACACCATTTTTTTCAAAACAATAAATAAGGCTCACCTCAAAATCATTACATAATCCTTTTGCCAGTTCCTGTGCAATGGTATCGGCGTTGGTATTTAATAGTTGTCCCTGCTGGTCATGTGTAATTGGTGCAAAGACAGGAGTAAGGTTTTGGGTAAGAAGGTTGCTGATTAAATTTGTATTAATACTATCTACATCTCCTACAAACCCATAATCCATTACAGGATGCTTTCTTTTATGAGCCAGTATTGCGTCGCCATCGGCACCACAAAGTCCAATAGCATTACAATTATTCATTTGGAGTTTAGCTACAATATTTTTATTGATGTACCCGGCGTACACCATCGTCACAATCTTTAATGTTTCTGCATCTGTAATTCGTCTCCCGTCTATTACCTGCTGGGGAATGTTCATTTGTTCCGCCATTTTGGTAGCCAGTTTACCACCACCATGTACCAAAATTTTATTCCCTTCAATGGAGGCAAATTCTTTCAGGAACGGAGAAAGTTTCTTTTCGTCGTCTATAATATTACCGCCAATTTTTATGATGTATAGATTAGCCATTGCCTTTTAGTATCTCTGATAAAACAGCCTGCGCTGCCCAAACCCTGTTGCCAGCTTGTTGTGTTACAATGCTCATTGAGCCATCTAATATTTCGTCACTCAGCTCCACATTTCTTCTTACCGGAAGACAATGCATCACCTTTGCGTTGTTGGTACTAACCCATCTTTTTTGTTTTAACTGCCACTTAGGGTCATTGGTATAAATTTTCCCATAATCATTATAAGTGCTCCAGTTTTTAACATAAACAAAATCTGCATCTTTCAACGCCTCCTCCTGATTATGAGTTATGGTAGCCCCTTTGGTAAATTCTGCGCTTAATTCATAATCCTCCGGATGTGTTATAACAAAATCAGCTTTGCCCCAGGCGTTTATCCATTGAGAAAAACTATTGGCAACGCATTGTGGCAAAGGCTTTACATGCGGTGCCCAGGTTAATACAATTTTTGGTTTGATGATTTTTGATTTCTCCAGCTCCTCAGTTATAGTAATGATGTCAGTTAAAGATTGCAACGGATGAAGTGTTGCACTTTCCAGGCTTACTACAGGAATACCTGCATATTTAATAAATTGTTTAATATATAACTCACTGTAATCATCTTCTCTATTTTTCAAAGATGGAAAAGTTCTGATGGCGAGTATGTCAAAATATTTTCCAAAAATTGGTGCAGCATCTTTTACATGCTCTACGGTTGTGCCACTCATGATGGCTTCTTCTTCAAATTCCAGCATCCATCCTTCATTACCTACATTAAAGATGATAGCTTCCATTCCCAAGTTCTGAGCTGCTATTTGTGTGCTCAACCTTGTCCGCATACTTGGATTAAGAAACAGGCAACCAATACGTTTATTGGTGCCGAGTGATTTGTCTGCAAATGGATTGGTTTTATAGGCCAGTGCTTTTTGCACTAGTGCATCAATATTGCTTACATCATGAACATAGACAAAGTTTTTCATACTTAGTTGACGGGGTTTGGTGTTTCAACCAGGTTTTGAATTTCTTCTTTTATTGAATCAATGAATTGTTCGGCATCTCTTTTTTTCAACGCTAATGAAGGGAGTAAACGAATTACATTCGGTTTTGCTTCGCCGGTAAATATCTTCTGTTTCCACAGCAAATTTTTCTTCAGGTCTTTCAACTCTTCAGGTACATCAAAGCCTATCATTAATCCCCTGCCTCTTACATTTTTTATTTGTGGAATTGATTCCAGTTCATCTTTCAAATACTTACCTACCATCACCGCATTGCCCATAAGTTTTTCTTCTTCTATTATTTCTAATACAGCTATGGCAGCAGCGCAGGCCAGATGATTGCCACCGAAAGTGGTGCCCAGTTGGAAATGTTTTGCTTTGATTTTTGGCGAAACAATAATGCCGGCTACAGGAAATCCATTGCCCATGCCTTTTGCCATAGTGTAAATGTCTGCCTCTACACCTGCAAAATCATGACTGAAAAATTTCCCAGTCCGTCCATAACCACACTGTACACTATCGGCAATATATATAGCACCAGATTCATCACACAATGACCTTATTTTTTTCAGAAATGATACTTCTGCAACATTGATACCACCAACACCCTGTATTCCTTCAATAATAACGGAGGAAATTTCTTTACCGTTCTTTTTAAAACATTCTTCCAACGCATCTTCATCATTAAACGGAAGAAAAATTATATTATCTGTTTCATTAACCGGGGCTACAATATTTTTATTATCCGTTGCCGCAACAGCCAACGAAGTTCTGCCGTGAAAAGATTTACTGAACGCAACTATTTTTTTTCTTCCATTTATAAAACTTGCCAGCTTGAATGCATTCTCATTGGCTTCTGCTCCACTGTTGCAGAGGAATAGCTGGTAATCAGTTTTTCCGGACACTTTGCCCAATTTTTCCGCCAGTTGTTGTTGCAACGGAATTCTTATGGAATTGGAATAGAAAGCAATTTTTTCTAATTGTTCTTCAATTCGTTTCACCCA
>JANNCC010000178.1:0-2327 GCA_031386125.1 Chitinophagaceae bacterium | reverse complement strand
GGTGAAAGTGGTGTGGACAAGAGAAGATGATATCAAAGGCGGTTACTATCGTCCGAAGGCATTACATAAAATGAATGTTGGCCTTGATGCTTCGGGCAAACCAATTTTTTGGAAACACAATGTAGTGTGCCAGTCATTTATTGTGGGTACGCCGATGGAAGCAATGTTGGTGCAGAATGGTGTAGATGGACTAGCAGTAGAAGGCTCGGCTAATTTACCTTACCATGATCCTAATTTGCATGTTGAATGGAATAAGGCACCTGCTGGTGTACCCACTTTGTGGTGGCGTTCCGTTGGAAGTTCTCACTCTGCATTTGCAGTAGAAGGAATGATAGATGAAATGGCAAAAGCTGCCGGCAAAGATCCGTATCAATATCGCAGAATGTTATTGGAAAAACATCCGCGGTTTTTAAAAGTGCTGGATGCAGTAGCAGAAAAATCGGGCTGGTCAAAACCGGTAGCGGCAGGAAGAGGAAGAGGCATTGCTATTCATGAATCATTTGGCAGTGTAGTAGCACAGGTGGCCGAAGTTTCTATTACTCCGGGTAAAACACTTAAAGTACATAAAGTAGTTTGTGCTATTGATTGTGGCCCGACAGTAAACCCTGATACCGTCAAGGCACAAATAGAAGGAGGCATTGTATTCGGTTTATCGGCTGCTTTGTATGGAGAAATAACATTTGAAAACGGTAAAGTAAAACAAGGCAATTTTTATAATTATAAAATGCTTCGCATGAATGAAATGCCGCAGGTAGATGTGCATATACTGGACAGCACAGAAAAAATGGGAGGTGTTGGCGAACCCGGTGTGCCGCCTATTGCGCCGGCAGTGATGAATGCACTCTTTACGCTGACAGGAAAAAGAGTAAGAAGCTTACCACTTCGCCCGGATGATTTGAAAAAGAAAGTATAAAAGTTCTCGCAGCGAACGCAACGAGGCAGAGTCGCAACGTTGCGTTCGCCGAACCGCAGTGTACGCTGCGGGAAACAAAATAAATAACATTTAAAGAATACTACTGTTATGATAAATCTGAAAGTAAACGGCAAAGCCTGCAGTGTGGATGTTGATCCTTCCACGCCGATCTTATGGGTATTAAGAGATGAGCTTGGACTCATGGGAACAAAATTCGGATGTGGCGTTGCACAATGTGGCGCTTGCACCGTACACCTTAACGGGAACGGTATCAAGTCTTGTATTTCTCCCATAACCATGGCGGAGGGAAAAGAAATTGTTACCATTGAAGGATTAGATCCTGTCATGCATAAACCACTTGAAGAAGCCTGGATACAGGAAGATGTACCACAGTGTGGTTATTGCCAGTCAGGACAGATAATGGCGGCGGCCCTGTTATTAAAAAAGAAACCCAACCCCACCGATGCAGATATTGATGAAGCCATGACAGGAAATATTTGCCGTTGCGGCACTTACCCAAGAATAAGAAAAGCAATTCATGTAGCAGCTAAATTGAAAAAGTAAAAATAGCGGGGCACATTGAAGATGATTACTAAGCTGCTGAATTTTTTCCCACGGCAGAAGCTAAAATTGATTTAGTTTCTATTTTTCTTAGAAAAGATACTAACTCCTGATTTAATTTACTTATCCCGGTTAAATGTGTTACATGTAAACGTTGACAATGAAATCTTAACAACAAGCGGTTGCACAGGTGTAATAAAAATGGTAAATTTGAAATCATGCAGGGCAAGGTTATATATTGATTTCGAAATTTTAGGTGGCACTCCTGTTTTCAATGGCACAAGGGTACCTATCAAAAACCTGTTTGATTACCTGGAGACCGGTGAAACCATTGAAATTTTTCTGCAGGATTTTGACAGTGTTTCCCATTAGCAGGTTTTAAAAGTGCCCGAACTTTCTTAACGGTTGATTTTGTAATTTTGTGAAAGCATGGAAAAAAATAACCCCATACAAAAAACCCTTAACTCAAAAGGGGCTTCCATTTTTAAAAAAATGCTGGAAGATAAAAAGGCTATTCATCAGCATCTGCAAAAGGGAGGAAAGCTGGCTGATCTAAAAAATACTTACCATTTTGTTAAGCCCCTATCCACTTCAGGAAGCTGATAGTTTTTTCTATCAGTTTACAACCGATACCGGAATAACCTAACATGTCTATTTCCTGGATTACAGTTATATGTTCTCTGATTATCCTGAGCTGTCGGGAAATGTGTATTCATTTAATATCGATGTAATAGAAAATAATACAGATATTACCGCTGCAGATGAAAGAATCGGGTTGACGGTAGTAGAAGTGTTCCGTATTTTTTTCAGCCGTGTAGAAAATGTTTCTGTGTATGTATGCGACAGTTCTGAT
>JANNCC010000169.1:0-13925 GCA_031386125.1 Chitinophagaceae bacterium | reverse complement strand
GAAGAATTTGAAACATTGCATCACCGCATTATCAATATGGTGAAATATGAATCGCTGCACACCAAAGACCTCCTGCTGAAACTTACTGGCATTAAAAAAGAAAAAGCCTGGAAGGTGATTGAATTCCTTCAGGCAGAAAATAAAATTGAAATGGATGCAGGTGGTTGGGTAAAATTAAAATAGGCTCTTTCTTCGGCTTCTGCCGCCCAATCCCAACACTCCTAACAATGTTCTTACTATAGAATTGCCAGCAGTCCTTGTCATACTCTTTACCACAGGGTCATCAAAAAATCCTTTTTCCTTTTTCGCAGGTGTCTTCTTTTCTTCTTTCTCTTCAGTGCCTTCCGCATCTCTTTTAGCCGCATCCTCTAGTTTTTCGGTAAGTATTTCATAAGCACTTTTGCTGTCAATTACTTCGTTGTATTTCGCAGCAATTTTTGAATGGCTCACCAATGTATCTATCTCCGCATCCGTTAATATATCCATCCTGCTTTGGGGTGGACGAATCATACAATGCACCAGGGGAGTGGGAATTCCCTTTTCATTCAGTATCGTTACCAATGCTTCGCCGGTTCCTAATTGGGTGATGAGGTCTTCTGTTTTATAAAATTCTGTTTCAGGATAGTTCTCTGATGTTTGTTTAATCACTTTTCTGTCGGCAGCAGTAAAGGCCCGTAAAGCATGCTGCACTTTCAATCCTAATTGTGCCAGTACCGATGCCGGAACATCCATTGGGTTTTGGGTGCAGAAATAAATACCAATCCCTTTCGAACGGATGAGTTTGATAATCGTTTCAATCTGTTGCAGGAGTGCATCATTCGCTTCCTGGAAAATAAGATGGGCTTCATCTATAAACATTACCAGTTTGGGTTTGTCCATATCGCCTTCTTCGGGGCAGGTGGCATATAGTTCAGCTAATAGCTGCAACATAAACGTAGAAAACAGTTTTGGCCTGTCCTGCAAGTCAGTCACCCTTACAATAGAAATCATTCCTTTGCCTTCATCATTAATTCTTAGCAGGTCATCTACTTCAAAACTTTTTTCTCCAAAAAAAACATCAGCACCCTGCTGTTGCAGTTCAATTACTTTTCGCAAAATAGTTCCCACAGATGTAGTAGAAATTTTTCCATAGTCCTTTTCCATTTCGGCCTTGCCTTCATCGCCTACAAACTGCAACACTTTGATGAAGTCTTTTAAATCCAACAGCGGCAACTTTTTATCATCACAATATTTAAATATCATGGCCACAAAGCCCCCTTGTGTGTCATTCAATCCTAAAATTTTGGAAAGTAATACCGGGCCAAACTCACTTACCGTTGCTCTCAGTCTTGCCCCTTTCTGATTACTCAACGTCAACAAGTCTGTGGGGTAAGCGGTCGGTTTGTATTCTATATTTAATTTCTGACAGCGGTCTGTTATTTTATCATTCACTGTTCCGGCAGCAGCAATACCACTCAGGTCACCTTTAATATCCATCAGCAGCACCGGTACACTTGCATCACTCAATCCTTCGGCGAGCATTTGCAGGGTTTTTGTTTTTCCAGTTCCGGTTGCACCAGCTATCAGGCCGTGGCGGTTCATCGTTTTTAAGGGAATCAATACATCAGCCCCTGAGACTACAGCTCCATCAAACATGGCTCCACCTATTTTAAAACATTCGCCTTTAAAGGTGTAACCTGCTTTTACTGTTTCGAGAAATTTTGCGGGGTCTGGCATTGTAAAAATTTGAATGAAAGATACTGGAAATCAAAGAATAAAGTAAAAAATCCAAAATGTTGAAGGAGAAACAAAGTAGAAAAATTTCCTTTAAATAGATATTTATTACTGTTTATCAATAAATATTTTCTATTTTCAAGCTAAATAGCAAATATGAAAAGCAAATACACATTCACAAAACTTGCTTTTTCGAACTTAAAATGGGGCTTAGTAATTTCATTACTACTCTTGACAATTTGGTTCTTCTCCTTTTTCGAAGAGAAAAGTATGGTTTTGCCAGTAGTTGGGAACATCGGTCTTGAAAAACAAACAATTCTTTCGTTTAAGGATTATAATTTATTTGATAACGAAAGCTCAGCAATGTTAGAAGCTAAAGTACCTTTTTTAAAAAAATTGCTTTTAACAAGGCCTGTCTTTAATATAGGCTTTGTCACTTGCCTTTTCATTTTTTTTCTTAGCTTCTCTATGTATCGTTTTGCAAAAAATGTTGAAAAAGAGATTGCTTTTAAAGAAAAAACTTATATTCTGTTCTATTGGATTAGTATTAGTTGTTTTATCTATTTTGGCATCAATTACCTGTTAAATATTTGGAGTAACAATTACATTCTAGAACTAACGGATAATAAGTACCGACTTAATCTGAATTTTGAAACCAACCTGATAACTGCATTTATGGGCTATTTCTTTTTTGTACTTAGTCATTCATTTAAAAAAGGTTTCTTATTGCAACGAGAACAAGACCTAACCGTATAATATGCCCATCGTAGTCAACTTGGATGTAATGCTTGCCCGCCGCAAAATGTCACTTACGGAACTAAGCGAACGGGTAAATATTACAATGGCGAATCTGAGTATCTTAAAAACCAGTAAAGCAAAAGCCATTCGCTTTTCTACACTGGAAGATATTTGCAAAGTGCTAGAATGCCAGCCAGGAGATTTGCTGGAATATATGAACGAGAAAGAGTATAAAAAATTGATGGGGTTGTAAACAAAAACTTCCTGTACTCGCCTGCATGGCACAGTTTTTATACTATAAAGCAAAAGCGAAGAGCAAAAGGGTTGAAAAGGCGGGATTTAACAAAATATTCGTCCCGGATTCTTTAACCCCCGAAATGCTTTAACTTTATTTGTCACCAATAATAAAACCACCAGACAATGGACACTAAGAAACCACAAATTTTACTTTGCGAAGATGATCCTAACCTCGGAAGTGTATTAAAGAATTATCTTGAACTAAACGATTATGATGTAACCCTGGAAAGAGATGGCCGCCTCGGCTTAGCCGCTTTTCAGCGGGAAAAATTTGACCTCTGCCTGCTCGATGTAATGATGCCCAATATGGACGGATTTACGCTGGCTGAAGAAATAAGAGATGTAGATCCTGATATTCCCCTGTTCTTCCTCAGTGCTAAAACGATGAAGGAAGATGTGATACAGGGCTATAAACTCGGTGCCGATGATTATATCACCAAACCTTTTGACAGCGAAGTGTTGCTGCTAAAAATAAAAGCTATTCTGAAAAGGAATGAAGAGCAGAATAAAGAAAGTGAGAACAAAGAATTTGATTTATCAACTTATCACTTCAATCCCAAGTTGCGTCAGCTTATTCATAATGGCATCACACAAACATTATCTCCCAAAGAAAATGAGTTGCTGAAAATGCTGGCTGAATACCTGAATGATTTATTGCCAAGAGAACAGGCATTAAAGAGAATTTGGGGTAGCGATACATATTTCAATGGCCGGAGTATGGACGTTTACATAGCCAAGCTGCGTAAATATTTAAAAGACGATGAGAAGATTGAGATTGTAAATATTCATGGGAACGGTTTCCGTCTCGTTGTACAACCATAAAACAATGTGCTGATCAGCAAATTTGAAAATATGCAAATGGGTGTCCTTAACCGGCACCCATTTTTTATGAAAATAATGTTCCGGGAGAATCCGGACGGGTTTTTCCAAGATGCTCATAAGCTTTCGCTGTCACTTCTCTTCCTCTCGGGGTTCGTTGCAGAAATCCTTCCTGTATTAAAAATGGTTCATACACTTCTTCCAATGTTCCGGACTCTTCACCTACCGCCGTCGCAATAGTAGTGATGCCCACCGGGCCCCCTTTAAACTTATCAATGATGGTAGAAAGGATTCTGTTATCCATATCATCCAGGCCATGCTCATCCACTTTCAAGGCGTTTAAAGCATGTTGAGTAATACCGAAATCAATTTGTCCGTCATTTAATACCTGAGCAAAATCCCGTACCCGTCTTAATAAGCCATTGGCAATCCTCGGAGTTCCTCTGCTTCGTCTTCCTATTTCTTCAATGGCTTCTTTTGAAATTTTAGTGCTTAATATACCAGCAGACCTTTCAATAATTTTATTCAATACAGCTGCCGTATAATATTCCAATCTTGATTTAATGGCAAATCTTGACAGCAGCGGAGCAGAAAGCAACCCGCTTCTTGTGGTGGCACCAATTAATGTAAATGGGTTCAGGTTGAGTTGAATGCTCCTTGCATTCGGGCCACTGTCAATCATAATGTCAATCCGGTAATCTTCCATGGCGGCGTAGAGATACTCTTCTACTACTGTACTCAGCCGGTGTATTTCATCAATAAATAAAACGTCATTGGCCTCGAGGCTCGTAAGTAATCCGGCAAGATCACCTGGTTTTTCTATAACCGGCCCGGAGGTTTCTTTAATGTTTACTCCTAATTCATTCGCCACTATTCTCGACAGGGTTGTTTTACCTAAGCCCGGCGGACCATGAAACAAAACATGATCTAATGCTTCCCCCCGCATCTTCGCAGCTTTAATAAATATCCGCAGGTTCTCAATAATCTGTTCCTGCCCCGCAAAATCCGCAATCTGCGATGGGCGGATATTATTTTCAAATTCCTTGTCGGCTGCCGTTAAGTTTTGATTGTCGCTGTTCAGATTGGAATTGGACATGAACTTTTTTAATTGAATAGTTGTAAAGCTAATTATTAATCAATAAACATATTGATTCTGACAAGGCAGCACCAGCTTTTATTACAAGTATTGATTAAATTGTAAAATCAAATCCGGATCAGGGCTATTAGCCAGCCATTTTTCTCTTTCTGAAAATTTACAGACGCCGGGATAATCACCTGACCAGCCTTCTATTTTTTCTATAACCTGAAAATGAAGATGTGGAGGCCAGCTTCCATTTTCAGAAGGAATGCCAAACGCTGCAAACACATCACCTTTTTCAATACGGTCGCCTTCCTGCATATTCTTTATTGAACTTAAATTCAGGTGTCCATACAATGTATAAAAACTAACTCCTTCCAGGGAGTGAGAAAGAATAATAGTTGCCCCATAGTCACCAAACCGGTTATTAAAAGCAAAGCTGTGAACAATACCATTTAATGGTGCCATGACAGAGGTATGTGGTTTGCCCCAAATATCAGTCCCAAGATGCAATCGTCTTGGTTCCTCCCCTTTTTTATCTGCGTCAAATACTTTGCTGATGCTGTAAACAGTACGATGCTCGGCATATCCTCCAATGCCATACCTGGCATTGGCAGCAGTTAATTTTTTATTTACCCATTCTATAAAACGTTTTGTATCACTTAAAATATCGTTTGTCAATTCTGTGTTCAGGGATGTAAAATCAAGTGACAGCAATCTATCCTTTGATGGATCAAATAAAACAACAGGATGAAACTGCTGTTTATTCTTTGTGAGCAATGTTGTAAGAAAAGAAGGTTGCATAGCAGCCTAAAGTTAAACCATAGTGGTTTAAAGAAAAAACATCCCGTCTCGTTTTGAATGAGACGGGATGCCGTAATAAAAAATAATTATACTGTCCTCTTATTTCTCAATCACAATCATGTAACCTTTCTTCGAAGTTCTTATACCATCGTCATAATAAAATACAACCAGATAGGTTCCGTTAGCCAGCATGGATAAATCAATAGGAATTGATCTTCCATATACAAGGCCATTGTAAGTTGGTGTTACAAGAGTTTCACGATTGGTGGCAGGATTTGTAACTGCATTACCAATCATTAACTGGCCTAATTGGTTATAAACCTTCATGCCAAGATAATTATACAATGTGCTGTTCATCCTCACATTGAAATGGCCATTATTCGGGTTTGGATACACTATTAAGCCATTATCAGTTAGTAAACGAATCCTTTCAGGGCAGTCCTGAACCTTAACTAACGTTGTATCTCTTACAGTACAACCAACACTATTGGTATAGGTATAACTGAGTGTATATGCCCCCACCGCTGTTGCTGATGGAACAAAGTTGAATCCTGATACTCCAATACCGCTCCAGACACCACCAACAGGTGTGCCAACAAGCGGAATCAATGTATCACTGATACAAACTCTCTGGCTGAAAAGATCCGTTGCAGCAACAACCGGGCTGGCGTTCACAGTTAAAATTGCTCCAACGCCGTTAGTAGTCTGGCCGCAGCTATTTGTAGCCACTAACCGATATTGATAATTGTTTATTGAAACAGGTGCATTAGTTATAGTCAATGCTGTTGTAAATACGCCACCATAGAAAGGACTTGCACTTGCGGATGCTGAGTTAGCCAAGTTTGTCCATGGACCACCAGCTCCTGTTGAACTAACCTGCCATTGAAAAATGGTAGGTGTCGGAGTTCCGCTTGCTGCAGAACTAAATGTAACTGTTGTATTGTTCAAAAGAACCGTTGGTGAAGCTGGTAAAGAACAAATTGTCTGGTTGGCTGGAGTAGGTACTGTAGGAGGAGCTGCTACATTCAGCACAGCACCAGCAGAAATTGCTGGCGGCGGACAAACTCCTGAAACCACTACATCATAGGTGCCATTATTAGCAACAGAAACATTGCCAATCGTCAAATTAGTAGTCGTGGCGCCAGATATCTGACCACCATCCACCAGGTTAACTCCATTTCTGCGCCATTGATATGTAAGTCCTGTCCCAGTTGCTACTACTGAATAGTTCACACTCACTCCTGGGCAAACTGTTTGTGTAGCCGGTAATGGCGGAGTAACGATAGCAGGCAACTGATTAACAGTAATTGTTATTGTAGTTGTACTTGAGCAGTTCTGTGCACTTGTTACGGTAGCCGTATAAGTTCTGGTAACAGTTGGTCTGGCGTAAATTATTGTACCAGATGCCATAGCTGTTCCTGTATAAGCAGTAGCTGCTCCAGCGTCAGTAAATAATTCCGTAACAGGGCTGAATACAAACGTACCTGCACCAGTAGTAACCGTTCCGGTAATAGGCAGGATATTGCCATTGCAGATGGTTGACACAGGCGGAGCAAGTGTAACTACTGGTGTCTGGTTAACCGTAACAGCTATATTAGTTGCCTTAGAACAACCAACAGGGTCTGTTGATGTAAGAACATAAGTCTGATTACCAGCAGGCATATTCGTTATAGTAAAGCTCACATTTGAATTATTAGCTCCAGAAACCACAGGGGCTCCGATAGTGCCCGGGCCTGTCAGCGTATGTGTATAGTTTCCAAGGTTCAGGCCTCCGCTAACGGTACCTGATATAGTTAATGTTCCTGCTGAACATACTGGACTTGGATTTACTACAATATTGCTATGAACCGGGTTGCTGACATTGACAACCACCGGCGGAGCAGTAGTACTTGCACCACCACCAGCACTTGTACATGTTACCGTACAGGTATAATAAAGGGTGGATGCAGCAGTATAAGTATAAACGTTGCTTGTTGCACCTGGTATGGTTGTATATGGACCGGCGGCGGCAGGGGCTGAGTTCCACTGGAATGTAAGTCCTGTATTAGCAGAATATCCGCTTGCCGTTAATGTTACTGTTGATCCGATACATACAGTAGAAGTCACCGGCGTAATAGCACCCGGTGAAGGAACACCGGCGCAAGCTGGTGCACAGCTTCTTGTTAATGTAAAGTTTCCGGTTGCAGTACTAAAGCCTGTTACCAGTATATAATAAGTAAACCCGGAATTTGTATTGAATGTAACCTGTGATTGTAAACCACAGAAATCATCATTGCCGGTAACACAAACCAGCGCAACGCAGGTTCCTCTGAACACACCAATTTTTGTATCATAAGAAGAACCGCAAAGGCTCATTGTAACCGGTGAACCATCTCCTACAAACTGATACCATAAACCTGGAGCACTGCCTAATGAAGTACCACAGATACCAACTGCATCTATTGTAGCTCCACAAGCAGTAGAACCGGTAATAGTCTGGCCGCAATTAATATTGATGGCGCCGGTACAAGCATCATTTGGAAGTGGTGCGCTGGTTCTTGTTAAAGTAAAGGCACCTGTTGCCGCACCGAACCCGGTAACAATAATATAATAAGTTGTACCTAATGTTGTAGGGAATGTAACCTGTGATTGTAAACCACAGAAATCATCATTACCGGTAACACAAACCAGTGCCCCACAGGTGCCGGTAAATACACCGATTTTAGTATCCCAGGTAGCACCGCCGCAGAAGGATAACGTATTATTGGCACCGTTACCAACAAAAGTGTACCATATACCAGGCGCCGTATTTAATGTAGTAACACAGGTAGGCGGATTATCTGTAGTTGCACCAACCGTTGTGCCGGATACGGATCCGCCACAGGCAATTGGTAGAGCCCCGGTACAGAGGTCATTCAGAATGGCAGGAACACAGGTTCTGGTTAATGTAAATGCACCCGTAGCTGTGCCAAATCCAGTTACTAATACATAATATGTTACCGCATTGGTAGCTGTAAAAGTGACCGATGACTGTAGTCCGCAAAAATCATCATTACCAGTTACACAAACTAAGCCACCACAGGTACCGGTGAATATGCCAATTTTGGAATCATAAGTAGTACCGGTACAAGTATTTAAGGTTGTTGACTGCCCGTTGCCCACAAATGTGTACCATACTCCCGGGGCAGTACCTAAAGCTGTAACACAGGTGCCCACTGCATCAATTGTAGCACCAACGGTAGTGCTGGTTACTGAACCAGCACATGCTATTGGAAGAGCTCCGGTACAGAGATCATTAACCGGTCCCGAGGAACAACTGGTACACTGTACCGTAGTAGTTCGGCAGGTGGCCTGTGTACCACAGGCATTATTGGAACTCCAGTGAGCAAAAAGTTGCCCTGTAAATGTATTGGCAAATGTTAGTGGGGTTTGTCCTAATGCTACAACTGGTCCGTTGGAAGTTCCTGAACGTATCGTGATATAATCAGTTGCCACACTACTGGTAAACCGAAGTGTCTGACCATTTACAGCTCCACTGATTGTAGAATATTCTCCAGCAAATGAGCAGGTGGAAATGGTAACAATTGCACCTGAAAGGTCGATAGTGGCACTACCAAAAGCACTGGTAAAAGTACAAGGAGTAGCAATACAACTGACACACTGCACTGTTGTAGTGCGGCAGGTAGCTTGTGTTCCGCAGGCTGCGTTGGTAGCCCAATGCGCATATATGGTACCAGTAAAAGTATTGGCAAATGACAAAGGTGTTGTACCAAAAGCAAGTACCGGACCGCCAGGTGTACCAGAGCGTATCGTGATAAAATCAGTAGCCACACTGCTGGTAAAGTTGAGCGTCTGACCATTAACAGCTCCGTTAATCGTTGAATATTCTCCACCAAACGAGCAAGTAGAGATTGTAACAATTGTACCTGTAGGATTGATGGTGGCAGTGCCAAAGGCAGAAGTAAAATTGCATTGGCTTTGGGCTGAATATCCCGTTAACAATAGTAACGAAAATACCAGAAAGTATAATTTCTTCATAAACACAGTTTGGTTGAATAAACAATAATATAACCCCCTTCGCCGGAAGGTTTTCGGGGGAAAGTTAGGATTTTTTTTAACTGTGGCAACATTTCCGGATAAAATAATAAGTCCGTCATATCGTTTATACCAACAAACAGTCTTTACCTGATGAAAAGACCCTTTTATGTCGCCTTTTTTCTGCTTTTTTTATTGAGCTTTTTTATTTTTGGTACAGTTTTCGGACAAATGATAACGGGAGTCTGGAAAGGAAAAATCAACCGGCAAAAGGTAGAGGTAAAAATTATCCAGACGGGTGACAGTCTTACCGGAACTTCTTATTATTATGAATCAGCCGGCAACTATCGTCGTTACAGCATCAAAGGATATTTTGACCCCAATACAAACAGTGCAGTATGGTGGGATGACCGCCTGATAGAAGAAAAATCAGGACGTTTCAGCATATCCGCACCGGGAAAAATACCGATGCTCTCCCGTGTCGATTTCAATTGCCCAGGCGGTGGTAAAATGATGCTGGATGGCAAAACTTCTAAAAAAGAAACCGATGCCAATCCTACGGGTGATGTGCATCTTGATAAAATTGGCAATCCGGAGTTTGAGGATGAATGGGATTTTGTAATTGAAAATTATACGGTGGGTGCTAATGACCCGGAGATAATCGACAGCATTAACAATCTATCCGAACGGCCTTTTATAGCAGAAGAACGGAGAAAAATTGTTCCGGAAGAAAAACAAATTTCTATCTCTCCGCCTCCTGCAAAAAAAACGGAGAAAATTCCTAAAACTGAAGTACCTGAGAAAATATCGAAACCAGTTGTTCTAATTACCGAACCAATAAAAGCACCTACTATTGAAGAAAAATTTATAAGTCGTAAAAAAGTATTGATAAAAGAAATTCCCCTGACCGGTGATTCACTGGAACTCCGCTTTTATGATAATGCAGAAATAGACGGCGATTCTATTTCGCTTTTTTTAAATGATAAATTATTGTTTCAGCATATCCGTCTTACCGGAAAGGCTTACAGCATCAAATTAGCCATCAGCGAACTGAATGAAACCAATGAATTAATAATGGTGGCAGAAAATTTAGGTGCCATTCCTCCCAACACTTCTTACATGCTTGCTATTGTAGGCGACAAACGCTACGATGCTTATCTCGCCAGCACAGAAGGCAGCAGTGCCATGGTAAGATTTAATAAAAGGAGTCAGTAAAAAAAATGTTTTCAACCTGACCAAAACCCATTATTCTGTAGCAATAGTATCAATTTTTAAATCAATGCAGCATGTATATAAAAAACCACCCCGGTGTATACCGGGATGGTTTTATGTAAAACGGGAAACTCGTTATTGAAGAATCTGAATCAACTTCGCTCCAACCAATCTTCCGTCACTTCCAATTACATTCACCACATAGTTTTCTGATGCCGTGATGCGGTCACTCATCATTTCCACTTCAATATCTGTGTAAGGTGTTGCACCGGTTTTCACTTTTTTCAGGAATACCAAAGCACCCTTTGTGTCAAATATCCTTATGGTTACTTCCTCATTAGGTTGATTATACAACCGCACATGGAAATGCCCGCTATTCGGGTTGGGGTAAATGAAGACGTTATCTGAAACCTGTCCGCTTACAACCATAGCTGCTGATGTTGCTACACAACCATTAAGGTCGGTGTAAGTACAGGTATAACTTCCAATATCACTTACGGTAAGGCCGTTTAGAGATGATCCGGTTGCACCGGCTATCACCACTCCGTTCTTACGCCATACATACGAACCACCCCCAGGATTTACTACTGTTGTAATATTCAGAAGCTGAGCCGGCAATAATGCTGTAGGGCCAGATGCCAGCAAGCTGATCGTCGGTAACTGATTTACATACAGCGTTGCAAAACCTGATGTAACCACCGAGCACCTTCCCGTTAAAATGCAACGATAGCTATTGGTGTTCATACTAAATGTTACAGCGTTCAATGGAAGTGTTGCAGCAGTTGCACCGCTTATATTCACCCAGCCGCCACCAGGCGGTGTCCATACCTGCCACTGATACGTAAGTGGATTGCCTGCAGGTACACTGGCTGTAACGGTGAAAGCTGCATTCGTTCCAACACATGCCGTCTGGTTTGCGGGTTGACCGCCAATCACTGGTATCCAGATATCATTAACTGTTACGGTAAACGAACAGGTTGTTGTATTACCCGCAGCATCTTTTACGGTATAAACAATTGTTGTAATACCCTGACCGGTTGTGCCGTTTAAATTGAATGTCTGCGTTCCCACAAAATTAATACCCGTGGCCGGTGAAGAGCCGGTTGTAGCTCCGGTCATTATCCAGGTTAGTTGCGTTACTGCACAATTATCTCCAGTGGTTGGATTCGGTACAGCAATTGTAGCTGTACATAAACCAACATCCGTATTCCTTACAATATTAATCGGACAGGTAATAGTTGGAGTTTGCACATCAAGCACTGTTATGGTAAATGTACAGGTAGCTACTCCACAAGTATTCGTTGCGGTTGCTGTTACTGTTGTTGTTCCTACCGGGAAGAATGATCCTGATGCCTGTGAATAAGTGATCACCGGCACCGGGCTTCCTGTTGCAGTTGCAGGAGGATAAGTGACATTGGCTCCGCACTGTCCTGGTGTGTTGTTCACCGTGATATTAGCCGGGCAGGTAATTGTTGGTGCCTTATCCACGATCAGTGTTGCAGTAATCGGCGTACCCGGACAACCATTAGCTGTCGGCGTTATCGTATAAGTTACTGTTTGCTGAACCGTTGTATTATTAATTGGCGTGCCACTGATATTGCCGCTTCCAGAATTGGCAATACCGGTAACATTAGTCGTATTATTTCTTACCCAGTTGAAAGTAGTACCGGCAACATTTCCACTCAATGCTATTGTGGTCATCGCAGAACCAGAACAAACAGTCTGGGTTGATGGCGTTGCCACTGCATTCGGCGTCGGGTCCACAGTAATAGTGAACGAACTCGTCGGACCTGTACAAGTAGGTCCACCGGTAGCATAAGAAATTGTTACCAATCCGTTTCCGCTGCGTACACCGGAAGTTGTTGAACCACTTGCTACTCCTCCAATATAAGATGACCCACCAGCACCACTTTGACCGGTGAAGTTGTTGAGACCGCTCTGCTGACCAGAACCTCCTGTTAAGCCGCCGCCAATTCCGCTTCCGAATATAATGGCCTGAGATGCTGCCTGGTTACCTGCTATTTCATTACCACCAGCTCCACCCATTCCTGATACTCCTGGTAATCCGTTGGTGGCTCCAAAAGTTGTTCCTGTAATTCCTCCTGTACCTCCGGCTGCTTGTGTTCCGCCGGTTGGCACTATTCCGGCTATTCCGGGATAGCCCGATCCGCCGCCGCCACCAAAGTATCCGCCGCCACCACCACCACCGGCTCCTCTTGCACATGCAGCAACCCTGTTACCAGCCGTTCCGCCTCCACCGGCAGCTACAATTCTTCTGTTTGCCAGCGTATTTGATACCTGACGTAAATCAGAAGCACCACCACCGCCGCCACCTAGGGCAGTCAGACAGGTACCTGTTGTTCCTCCATTACCGCCACCATTAAATCCTCCTGTAACACTTGTTATACCCCCACCGCCAACATTGATGAATAAAGTTTCTCCTGGTGTTACTGCTAAAGTTCCGCTGGCAGATCCACCTAAGCCTCCCATTGAAACTCCTGCTGCATTAGCATTTCCCTGGGCACCAAAAGCCTGAATGCTTATTGACGTAACACCTGCTGGTACTACCCAGGTTTGAACAGCACCTGTATGATTAAAGTTTACGATTCCTGTAGGAGTCGTAACCGGTGTAACTGTTATTGTTGCCGTTACAGGTACATTACTGATATTGATTGCGCTAAAGGATGCAATATTACCTGTTCCGCTTGCTGCAAGACCAATGGACGGTGTATTATTTACCCAATTGAATGTAGTACCCGCTACCGGCCCAGTAAATGTAACCGGCGCAGTCAGCGCATTATTACAAACTGTCTGGTTGGGCGGTACAGGGTTTACAGTTGGCGTTGGATTTACCGTAACCGTTGCCGTGATCGGTAATCCCGGGCAACCATTAGCTGTCGGTGTTATCGTAAATGTTGTTGTTTGAGCAACGCTGGTTGTATTGGTAAGCGTTCCGCTGATATTGCCAGATCCGCTGGCTGCTATACCGGTTAAATTAACGGTATTATCTCTTGTCCATGCATAGGTCGTTCCGCTTACTGCTCCTGATAAAACTATCGTAGTAATCGGATTGGCTGAACATATTATCTGCGATGACGGTGTAGCCACTGCATCCGGTATCGGATACACGGTAAACGGAACTGAGGCTGATGGACGACATTGAGGATCAATTGGCACAGGATTCAATATCGCATAGATAAAATAATTACCAGCCAGAGGGAATATTGTATTCAATGTCGCTATTGTTCCA
>JANNCC010000115.1:0-7569 GCA_031386125.1 Chitinophagaceae bacterium | reverse complement strand
GCCCGGGCATAGTTGCCCTGATTAGTGGCTATAAGCCCCATCAAATCATAGGCATCGGCTTCCCATAATTTCAAATTTAATTTCTGTGCAAGCGGCAGGTCTTTTTCAATAAAAAGTAAGGCGCTGTCGGAGTTGATATCGAAATAATATAGTGCAAGCTCTCTATAGGCTGCCATTCGTAACGTATCATTGATATTTTTATTTAACGCTATCCGTAAACTGTCAGCTTGCTTTTTTGTTGGCTCCAAATAAAGAGGATTTACCTGGGCTATGGAAAAGGCAGGTATTAAAACGAGTGACAATACTTTAAGTAATGATTTCATTTTGCTATTTATCTTATTGGTAATTGAATAATAAACTCACTTCCTTCACCTTCCTTCGTTTCCACTTTTGTTTCTCCGCCATGCGCTTTTACCATATCATAACTCAAACTCAACCCCAAACCTGTTCCTTGCCCCGTTGGCTTTGTGGTAAAGAAGGGTTGAAATATTTTATCCAGTACTTTTTGTGGGATACCGTTGCCGTTGTCCTCAACCTTAACCTCAACCTTTCCATTTATTTTCTTTGTACTTACCGTAACTGTTGGTTCATAGCCAGCAGGGTTTTGTTTTTTCTTTTCATCCACCACATAAAATGCATTCGTAATTAAATTTAAAATTACTCTTCCAATATCCTGCGGAATAATATTGATGTTACCAATACTTTCATCAAAATCAGTTTTCATTGTTGCATTAAATGATTTGTCTTTTGCCCGCAAACCATGATAAGCCAACCGTAAATATTCATCTGCTAATGCATTGATGTCTGTTGGTTCTTTTACGCCACTGCTGCTGCGGCTGTGCTGCAACATGCCTTTTACGATTGCATCGGCTCTTTTGCCGTGATGGTTTATTTTTTCTTCGTTGCTGATCACATCATCTGCAATGGCATTTACTTCATCAAGATTTCCTTTTTTAATTTCGTCTTTCATCTCTACCAGCAATTCTTTATTTACTTCCGAAAAATTATTAACAAAGTTCAACGGGTTCTGAATTTCATGGGCAATGCCTGCAGTTAGTTCACCAAGGCTGGCCATTTTTTCGGATTGTATCAATTGTGATTGTGTGGACTTCAACGATTCAATGGATTCCTGTAATTGCTGGGTGCGGTGATTTACTTTTAATTCAAGCACTTCTTTTTCCTTTCGCAATTTTTTTTCTCTCCAAAGACTAAACATTCTTAATGCACCTAAAAACAACAATGCATACATGGTATAAGCCCACCATGTTTTCCACCAGGGTGGCAGAATGGTAAAAGCATAATCAAAAGACTTACTCCACTCACCGCTTTCGCCAATGGCCCTTACCTGGAAAATGAATTTTCCGTTGGGCAGGTTGCGGTAATCGGCCATCGTTTCTGCCGATGGGTTGCTCCATTTATTATCCAAACCCAGCAAACGAAAACTGTATTTTATTTTAGTGGGTGCATGCCAATCCATAGCCGAGTATTGAAAGCTGAGGTGATTTTGGCCGGCAGGAATTTTAGGATTGACAGGATAATTCTCATACAACTGAACACTGTCGAATTTCATATTTTGAATGCTGCTGTCTAAGGTGTTGAGGTAAGCCGGCAATGCTTCGTTAATGTACAATTGCCGCAGGCTCACTACCGGTGGCTGCTGCGAAGGTTTGTAAGCATCCTTCTTCATTTTGTTTACACCACCCCCATAAGTAGGAATCCAAAGATTGCCGGCCTTGTCTTCCACCATCGGGCTTGCCTGGTTACCGGATAGCCCTTCTGCTGTAGTAAAATTGAGAAAAGTCTTGCCATCAAATTTGCTCAACCCGGCTCTTGTTGTTATCCACAAAATGCCGGACTTATCTTCGATTATGCGCCCAGCATTATTGTCAACAAGTCCCTGGGCTGTGGTAAAATGCGTAAAGGTTCCCGAATGGCCCTGTTTTGATGGCTCATACCTGATAAGCCCATAATTAGTACTAAACCAGAGATAACCATTCTTATCTTCCAAAATTCCGCCAACACCACCTCCCAGCCCTTCGGCTGCTGTATAATGAACAAAGGTTCCAGACTGGCCATCCTTCGATGGTATATATTTAATTACCCCACGACCGTTGCTAAACCATAGGTTACCGGATTTATCTTCCAACCTCACATTCGTTCCACCGCTGATGAAACCCTCCGTTTCGGTAAAATGAAAAAAGGTGGCCGGCTTACCGTCGGTGGCCGGTTCATAACGGGTAAGCCCTCCGCCATTCCCGCCAAACCATAAGTGGCCCCTGCTGTCTTGCAAAACAGACCGCACATCGGGCATGGAAAGCCCTTCGGCCCGGGTATAACGATAAAAAGACTTGCCATCATACTTTATTAAACCATTTATCGAACCAAACCAAAGATTACCCTCTTTATCTTCAAAACTTGTAAAAAAATAACTGAAAGGATATTGAATAATGTTTTTCTTCGGCCCAACTACGTTATTCCCGTCCGTACCGGAACTGGCGGGCAAACTGTCATTGTACCTGTTGATGGCTGTGATTGAATTGAACCATAAATTATCCTTTCTGTCCCTGAAAGCATAGGTGATAAAATTGTCCGCAAGACCTTCCGCCTTGGTATAATGTTGAAAATGGCTTGTATTAAGCCTGTTTGCCCCGCCCCCTGATGTACCAATCCAGATTTGACCTGACCCGTCTTCCATGATGCAATTGCGGGAAACAATATTAAATGAAAGCCCTTCGTCTTCTGTAATATGAATAAAGTTCTTGCCATCATACTTGCTCACCCCATTTCTGGCTGTGCCGAACCAGATATAGCCAGACTTGTCTTCTATTATATTGGAAACATCGTTATCGGAAAGCCCGTTGACTGTGGGAAACTGAAGAGGAAAATTAATGAAACTGCTACCATTGAATTTACTTACTCCACGCCTGGTGCCAAACCAGAGGTGGCCGGCCTTGTCTTGCATGACACAGCCTACCGTATCATTTGCAAGCCCGTCTTTTTTTGTAAAATGAATAAAATTTTCACCGTCAAATTTGTTTACTCCGCCTCCCAAAGTGGTGAACCATAGATTGCCTGCCTTGTCTTCTGCCGCAGACGATACTTCATTATTGGACAGCCCCTCATTGGTGGTATAATTGGTTAAAGTTCCACCAGTATTGTCTTTTGATGATTCCAATTTACTTACTCCTCCATTGGTGGCAAACCAGATATTGCCCGCTTTATCCTCTATAATTTTCCTTACATCAGTTCCTGCAAGCCCCTCCGTTTTGGTATAGGTGGTAAAGGTTTTGCCATCAAACCGGCTCACTCCGCTGCGAATGTGGCCAAACCAGAAATTGCCTTTGCTGTCCTGTAAAATAGAACGGACATCATTGTTCAAAAGCCCATTTTCCGTTCTGTAAACAACAAATGATTTGCCATCATAGCGGCTCACCCCTCCGCCAAGGGTGCCTATCCAGAGATAGCCGTCTTTATCTTGTAACAGGGATCCTACAAATTGGCTTTGCAGACCCTGGTCTATATTCAATTGCTGTATATCATACAAGGCATTATCATTTATACGCAGCGGCAGGGCAGGGTTTGCTTTCGGAGAAAATAATTTTACGGTTTTCCCTTTTGCAGCAAAGGTTTTACCCGTTGGCGTAGTGCCGCCCATCAGGTTTTGTATGGTGAAGCCTTGTGGGCTGTTTGTTGCATTGTATTTAAAGAGTTTGCTTTCATCTACAGGTATTATTTGTAAATTTTCCTGTACAGGATAAATTTTATCCCTCGTTTTTATAGCACTGCTTGTGGGAGTAACCGCTAGCAATTGTGGTTGGGCAATACTATCGGGGTTTATTCTTTTACCTATGGCCGGTATGGGTATGCCAGTAGGAATGGTTTTACCATCTACGGTGGTTATGGGTTCCACCGGCCGGCCTGTTACCATATTTACTTTGTAGCCACCCTTGGGGTTTGCTTCCCAGCTTTTGGGTGGGGTGTGGAGGGATGGTGGTGTGGTGCCATCATCTTTGGGGGTGCTGGTGCAGGCTGCTAATAGGAGCAGGGGGAGCAGGGGTTTTACAAATGATTTCATTTTAATTTCTTTTGTTGTTTTGATGGTGGTAAGAAATTCTCACCGGTAATTACTTTCCTCCCTGTTTTATTTTCCAATGCAAGTCTTGCATCTTTTGCAATACGGCCACCTTTCTTTCCGGCAACGGCGTTTTGTTTAACACCTTTTGCTTTTTCGGTTTCTGCTATTTGTCTTGTGGACAGTTCTGCCAGTGCAGTAAAAATTAATTCGGCCTCACTCATGTGGTCACGGAGGTTTTGTTGTTTTAATCCTTTCAGGTTTTTATGCTGTTTTACAGAAAGCCCGGCCCATTCGGTATGAATAATGTTCGTTAAGAATGCAAACTCATCATTCTTTTCTACTCCGCTATCTTTCCAATAATCGGTTAATTTATTCCGGGTTTCCTGCCCGGTCATTCTTTGCTGTATCCACTTTTCGCTACGGCCAAGTTTTTGCCAGTTCTCTCTTGCCCTTTCAAGGCTTTGTTCAGGGTCGGCTATTTCTTTCATTCTTTCATAGCCTGTTTTAGCCAGCCATTGTTTAAAAGGCTCGGCTTTGGGGGAGGGGATAGATTGAATGAGACGAAGAAGTTGTTCTGTATCGGCAACATCCGTCATCCTTGATTTTCCGTCGGCAGCCTGCATTTTCAACTGTCCGATTTTTTCGGACAGTTGACTTCCTTCTTTTTTAAGCTTGGTTTTGAGGTCGTTCCAATATTTTCTCCCACGGTCTGTACCGGTTAGTATCTCAATTACATCAATGATGGAGAAAAGCCATTTCTGCATTTCTTCATCCCAATGTGTTCTTACTTTTTGCTGTTCAAAAAGCTTCACTTCATTTTTCATATTCTCAAATATTTACAGGTAAACTAATAATGAACTCACTTCCTTCGCCTTCCTTTGTCTCCACTTTCAATTCCCCACCATGTGCCTTTACAATATCATAACTCAAACTCAATCCTAATCCCGTTCCCTGGCCGGTTGGTTTGGTTGTAAAGAAGGGTTGGAAGATTTTGTCAAGTACTTTTTGAGGAATACCGTTGCCGTTATCGGTAACCTTAATCTCAACCTTACCATTTATTTTTTTTGTACTCACAGTAACTGTTGGTTCATAACCAGTAGGGTTTTGTTTTTTCTTTTCATCTACCACATAAAACGCATTGGTAATTAAATTCAAAATCACTCTGCCTATATCCTGCGGTATGATGTTGATGTTACCAATACTTTCATCAAAATCTGTTTTCATGGTTGCATTGAAGGATTTGTCTTTTGCACGCAGGCCATGATAGGCTAACCGTAAATATTCATCTGCCAGCTTGTTAATATCGGTGGGCTCTTTAGTAGCGGTACTGCTGCGGCTATGTTGCAACATGCCTTTTACTATACCATCTGCCCGTTTGCCATGATGGTTTATTTTTTCTAAATTCTTAATGACATCATTCATTATTTCCTTTGCTTCTTCTGTATCACCTTTCTCTATGGCTTCTCTCATTTCATCAAGCAACTCTTTGCTTACTTCACTAAAATTATTTACAAAGTTCAACGGGTTTTGTATTTCATGGGCGATGCCGGCGGTGAGTTCACCCAGTGAGGCCATCTTTTCTGATTGTATCAATTGAGTTTGTGTGGCTTTTAATTCCGTCAGCGCATCTTCGGCACGTCTTTTTTCTGTTTGCAGTTTTACCAGGTCTTCTTCGGCCTGCAGGGCATGTGCTTCTGCAATCTTCAAATCATTAAAACGGGTAAAAGTAAGGTTGAATACGGCTGCAAAACGTACTAATAATTGTACGGTTTCCTCCGGCTGCTCATCAGGTGAGGCCATGCCGATGAATCCATTGGCGAAATAGCCGATATACTGTATCCGCCGGGTTTGTGTAAGCCCCCCTTTGAACGGAACGTGCAGGCTGCTGAGGTATTGAAAATACTCCTGCAACTCTTCACCCTGCATATCGATGGTCAGCGTATTCCTTTTCGCTTTCCAGCCATCCAGCATTTTTTTGAAAACGTGGTTGTGGTTCATGTTGGTTTCAAAAGCGGAACTTACTTTACTGCCGTCCTCATCTGTAATCCAGAATTCCGCATTGGCCTCATCGTCCTTAATGATGGTGATATATAAACGGTTGGGTTCAATACCCAGCAGGATCAATTGCTGAA
This sequence comes from Chitinophagaceae bacterium, assembly GCA_031386125.1. Taxonomy (GTDB): domain Bacteria; phylum Bacteroidota; class Bacteroidia; order Chitinophagales; family Chitinophagaceae; genus JJ008. Next base: position 1,362 of record JANNCC010000115.1, on the reverse strand, counting down.
AAAGAACAGCTGAGGTTTCAGCCAACTCATCACTTTTTTGCATGGCGAGTGTGCGGCTCCTTACTCTTTCCAGTGAAGCTTCAATTTGTGCTTCTCTTGCCTGTGCTTCTGCTTTTTGAAGGTCGAGGAAGCGGGTATAGGTTTGTTCGAATACTTTTGCGAACCGTTTAATAATGGCATTTTCATGTTTAGAAAAAGGAATCCCCTGATAATTCTGGATACCCATAGCAATGTTCTTCATTAATACTACTGATCTGGCATAGCCAGGTGTATTAAGAACGTATTGTTTTCGATCTTCAGGAACTCCTTTTAAATTGTTGAAAAAGTGCTCAAAAAAAACATTCTTTTCCTCGAAGTCGTATTTGTCTGTAAAAAAGTCAAGCCCTTTTTCTTTTGCTTCCTTCATCCTATTAAATACAGGATGGTCAAAATATGAGATATGCAATTTGGTAGAATAGGGTTGCCCCGGTACAGCAGTCCAGATATTCAAATCATCGTTTTCTTTATAATCAAGGTTAAATGTGGCTACATCAATATTAAAATTCAATTGTTGCAATTGTTGCAAAACCAGTTGGATGACCTCTCTGAGCTCTTCACTTTTTTGCATGCCCATAGAACGGCTTCTAACTCTTTCCAGTGCAGCTTCTATTTGCGCTTCTCTTGCCTGAGTTTCTGCTTTTTGCAGATCAAGGAAACGGGTATAGGTTTGCTGGAATACTTTTCCGAAACGCATGAGTGTGTTATTTTCTTCCTCTGTATAAGGAGTACCAGAAAAGTTTTCAATGTAGAGGGAAACATTCTCAAACAATACTGTTGATGCTGCAAGGCCCGGACAGTTTAAATAAAAATCTTTTGATGCTTCCGGTAAACCGGGAACATACGATAAAAGCTTATTGTAAAATTTATTCTTTTCTTCAAAATTTAAATGAGTGGCAAAGATGTCTACACCTTTTTCTTTTGCTTCATTAAATTGATTTGCCCAAACAGACTCAATCCAGGGATGTGTTATTTTAGAAGGAATGTCCTGCTCATCAGCTATCCAAAAATGCCAATCACCTCCCGGTATATAGTCAATAACAAAACCTGCGTGGTCAAGATTAATTTTTAAATGTTTGAGTTGCTGATAAACAATTTTTATTACTTCTTTAAGCTCTTCGCTTTTTTGCATTCCCATGGAACGGCTTCTTACTCTTTCCAGTGCTGTTTCTATCTGTGCTTCCTTTGCCTGTGCTTCTGCTTTTTGCAGATCGAGAAAACGGGTATAGGTTTGGTCGAATACCGCAGCAAAGCGTTGCAATAATTGTAATGATGCTGCAGGGCGGGGCTCATTGGTGCCCAATGCAAGCATTCCCCTTGAAAAAA
>JANNCC010000111.1:0-29686 GCA_031386125.1 Chitinophagaceae bacterium | reverse complement strand
AACGATTTGATAAACTGACGAACCGGTTATCTAAGAAAATTATTATACCGTCTTCGGGTGTATGGGAGAGTATGGAAAAGTATGAAGGCTGTGATATGAATAAAGTCCGTTTGATTCCTTACATCTACAATTTTACAACTTACCAGCAACCAGATATTGAAAAGGTAAAAGTATTGCGGAATATGTATTCTTGCCAGCTTATGTTAATCATGGTTAGCCGTATGGTGGCTGCCAAGCAGCATATGCCTGTATTCGAAGTAGTGAAGAAAATGATTGATGAAGGCCTCTCCATTAAAATGATAGTAATGGACGACGGGCCGCTTCGTCCTGAGCTGGAAGCGTTTATTGAAAAGAATAAACTGGATAATCATATTTTCCTAACCGGATTCAGGGAAGACTTTGTAAACTATATGGCGGTAGCCGATATGCTCGTCCACCCTTCATTAACAGAGGCCAGTAATAATGTGGTGAAAGAAATGGGGTTGTTAGAGAAAGCTGTTGCGGTATGCAAGAATGTGGGTGATTTCAATGATTACCTTACTGAAGGCCACAACGGTTATTTTCTGGATAGAGAAAATATCTCACAAACAATCGAAATGGCCATCAGGGATGCCTATGCAAACCCGGAGAAAATAAAGGATTTTGGACGGGAGCTTAAACTGGATGTTGTAAAGCACTTTAGTGATTCTGCAGAAAACCGGCAGCGGTTTCTCGACTTGTTGCGCTAAAGCAACTTTTCGTAATAATACGATTATAAAGATGAAAAATTTCGATTTTTTACAACGTAGCACTACTCTTTTTGATTGGATATATTCATTGAGTTGGGTTTATTATTGCAATAAGCAAATGCGATTTATAGTTTTACGGGGAATTCGATTTTCCAATGTCCCGGGGTTTTACCAATATGATTCTATCATGGTGAATCCTGTCTATAAATCCTGTTTCGCAAATGCAAAGAAAAACCAATCTGGTATCTGTTATTATACCTGCATATAATGCAGCCCCCTTTATCAGCGAAACAATCAATTCAATTGTCGGGCAATCTTATACTGATTGGGAAGTGATTGTAGTGGATGATGGTTCATCAGATAATACCACTTCAATTTGTAGTGAATTCAATACTGCGAAAGTGAAAGTTATTCGTCAGCAGAATGCCGGTGTTGCGATTGCCAGAAATAATGGTCTATTGAACGCTAAAGGTGATTTTATAGTTTTTTTCGATGCAGATGATCTGATGAGCCCTGACTTTCTTTCAGAAAGGGTACAGGTTTTGCAAAATGAGCCAGAGATTGGTTTTGTGGGTGGCTTAGTGGAGACTTTTCCTGTAGCAGCAAAAATCAGACAGGCAGCAGGTTCTGATCCGGTGAACCAGATTCTTTTTTTCGATTCCTCTTTTGTAACTATTCCATCCAATTATCTCTTTAGAAAAGAAGTGCTGACGGGTAATAACATATTTTTTAATAAGGAACTCAGTAGCAGCGCCGACCGGTTTTTTATTCTGGAAGTTTCAAAATTTACGACGGGTACAAACCTTAGTAGTGATAACAGCAAACTTTTGTACAGGGTTACCAGCCAGAGTATGTCCAACAATGTAACACCCGGACTGATTATGGATAATGAAAAATTTTATTACGAGTTAAAAAGAAAAAAATTATTGCCATATGGCAGGAAACATAAATTTAATAGCTTTTATTTTCTTTCCCTGGCAAAAGGATTTGGTATGGTTAAGAGCTGGAAAAGAGTATTAAAATATCTCATTATGTCCTTTATTAATCATCCGCTGTTTTTTGCCGAACATTTCGGGAAAAGTCTTTCTAAGACTTCTGCCTATAAAGGGTAAGTACAATAGATATTCTTTTACTAAATATCGGTGTCTTATCAGGCAAGCATCAATCTACATTATTTAACACTCCAACTATTTTATGTCATCAGAAAGACAACCTGTTGAATCAGCTGGCCGCTGGTGGGGCGAACATTTGCATCGTTATAATGAGGCATTATTACATATAGATAAGGATGATATTGTATTGGATATCGCCTGTGGAACCGGTTTTGGCACGGATATAATTGCCGGAAAAACAAGCGGTGTGGTAACCGGTGGGGATATTGCGGAAGAGGCCATTCATGAATGTAAAAGTCGTTGGCAAAAAGCCAATCTGGATTTCAGGGTACTGGATGGAACCCGGTTGGATTTTTCGGATAATTATTTTGATAAAATAGTTTCCTTTGAAACATTGGAGCATACCGGGCAGTATCGGGAAATGGTGGCTGAGTTTGCAAGGGTATTGAAACACGGTGGTCAACTGATTCTTTCCACACCCAACAGGGAAGTATCGAGCCCCGATGGTAATATTGTCAATCCATATCACATTCAGGAATTTACCTGTGAGGAATTGACACAGATCTTATTAGTCTCATTTTCCCAGGTAGAATTAACTGGTCAGCGTTATATGCGATACGATAAAAAATCAGCAGGGCGTCAAGTTGGTAAATTTTTCGAAAAACTATTGCTTAGTTTTGGCATTCGTAAACTCCCCTATAGCTGGCGCAGTGGATTTATGAAATTGCTTTTTGGATATCCCCTCTATCCGCAGGAAAAAGATTTTATACTGGAAAAAGATCTGACACGAATAAAACGAGAATGCCCGGTTCAGTTTGCAGTTTGTCAAAAGTGAGTGTATGAATCCCCCAATAGTTTCCGTTATCATTCCTGTTTATAATGCAGAAAAATATATTGAACAGACAATCCGTTCAGTTTTGAATCAGACTTTTCAGGATTTTGAAATTATTGTATTAAATGACGGAAGTAAGGATTCTTCTGGCGGAATCATTCAGCAGTTACAAAAAGAGGATAATAGAATTATATATTTGCCCAAGGAAAATAGTGGAGTTTCTGATACCCGGAACATCGGAATAAGCAAAGCCGGTGGAAAATACCTGGCATTTTTAGATGCTGATGATTTATGGAATAAAGATAACCTGGCTGAAAAAATCAAAGCATTAAGTCAGACAGGGAAAAGATGGGTTTTCAGTGATCTTGAAAATCTATATGAGGAAGATAATATTCTGGTCCAGAAAAGAAAAATATTCAAACCTTATAATATTATCGATAATTTATTGTTATGGGAAGCAGAAGTGGTACCCGGTCCCTGTAGTAATATTATAGCAGAAAAGGAATTATTTGGTGATGATGTAAGGTTTGATACCAAACTTTCGTCACCAGCTGACCGGGACATCTGTCTTCAATTAGCTGCAAAAGCTGAACCTTATTTTCTGGAAAAAAAACTTTGGTTATACCGGCAACATGGCCAAAGTATGACCAATAATAATTACAAAGCTATTGATGAAGTGATTTATTTATTTCGCAAAGCTGATGAAAGAAAATGGTTCAGCAGCCCTCAACTAAGAAGAAAAGCATTGTCAAATGCCAACCTTATTATGGCAGGGATGAGTTATTTTTTTCCAACCCAGCGAAAAAGAATTCCCGGCTTTTTGCTGAAAGCTTTTTGGTACTCGCCGGGTAACGTAGTTCAAAAAAAAATCAAACCAATATTAAAACGGGTTTTCGGCAATAAACTCCCCAAAGCAGTTATAATAAATTAATTATTTAAAATGAAAGTACTAATAACAGGAGGTGCAGGATTTGTTGGATCCTCGCTTGCAGATGCATTACTGGAAAAAGGAATGTATGAAATTGTCATTGTAGACAGCATGCTAACAGGCAGGGCAGAAAACATTCCACAAAGCCCAAAATGCCGGTTTATTAAATCGGATGTAAATAACTATAATGATATTGCGCCGATTTTTTTGGCCTTCCGGTTTGATTATGTGTTTCACTACGCCGCTGTAGTAGGAGTAAAAAGAACACTGGACAATCCCGTAATGGTATTGAATGATCTACAGGGCATCAGGAATGTATTGGACCTTTCTAAAAACACCGGGGTCAAAAGAGTTTTCTTTTCTTCTTCTTCCGAAGTATATGGAGAACCTGTTCATCTGCCACAGCATGAACAAACAACACCATTAAACTCAAGATTGCCCTATGCAGTGGTAAAGAATGTCGGCGAATCTTTTTGCCGTTCTTATCACCAGGAATTTGGGTTGGAATATACTTTGTTCCGTTTTTTTAATACTTACGGGCCTAAACAAAGCCCTGACTTTGTTATTTCTAAATTTATTGATGCTGCTATCGCTAATCAGGATATTACAATCTATGGCGATGGGTCGCAGACCCGTACATTTTGTTATATAAGCGATAATGCTGCTGCCTGTATCAACGCTATGGAAAAAAACCTCTTTGTGAATGATGTAGTGAATATTGGTAATGATGAAACCTATACAATACTTGAATTGGCTCAGATTATAATAAAGCTTACCAGGTCCGGCTCCAAAATTATTCACTTGCCACCATTGCCAGAAGGAGACATGACACGCCGTCAACCGGATATATTAAACATGAAGACATTACTTAACAGAGATTTCATATCACTTGAAGCAGGTCTGAAACAAATATTGGGAGGAAGAAAAGAATAACATTGTATTGTCTTTCCTTATGTGTAGACATTAAAACAACTTAATTATTATAAATGATTTCTTTTATTAACTCTTTTAACAACAAGAAACTTCCGACTGTTTCAGATGCATTAAAAGATGAAGATGGTAATTCATTCCCGATCATTAATGAAGCATCCCGGTTTTGAAACCCATGCTAACAATCTGAAGGTGGCTATAGTACAAGGGATAAAGAAATAGACTCTTCAAATTTTTTTTACTCTTAGTACAGTAAAAATACGGGGGTTATCGGAAAAACCCGATTATGCTGTTGAGTATAACTGCCTGATCTTATCCGATAATAAATCAGATATTTTGTTACTAATCGCTTTAGAATGAATTTAGCGGAAGTTAAAATAAATATCCTTTTAAAGATTTAGTATGAAAAGACTGCTGTATCCGGCAATGGTCATATTGTTTGGACTTTTTAGTTTCACGTTGCTATTTTTTTTACTTCAGCTATCCGGCAATTTAAATCCCTTAACGAAATTCAGCAACAAGAATGCAGTAAATAGCCGCACAGAAGAATTTGACCAGTCGCTTTCCCGTTTAAATTCATTAGGTAAACTTGAAGATTACTGTGACAGTCTTTACACTGTTCAATCAAAGTCAAATGGCGAAGGACACTATGAAGAGAAGTTTACAAATATTGTTTCTTCAGTTATAAGAAAAAGGTTTTATCATGGTTATTCCTATTATGGGTTTAACAGTAATTACCTGGCACTCCTTTTTTCAAAAATATCAAAAGATGGATATAGTGCAATTGTAATTCCGAACGATATTTTGAAGCATTCATTTGCTGCCTGTAGCCAGCAATCCATAGTAATGATGGAAGTACTTAAGGCAAAAAATTTCAAAACAAGAAAAATTTCATTTAGTGGAAAAAAATCTGGGGGTCATTTCTGTTTTGAAGTTTTCTATAATCAAAGCTGGCATTTTTATGATCCCAATATGGAACCTGATGTGGCCGTTTTGAGTAGTTATAACAGACCCGGCATTGCTTTTTTAGCCGACCATCCCGTCATCCTTACAAAAGCCTATAAGCAATACCCCCAGAATGAAATTCTGGATATTTTTCCGACCTATACTTATGGTGCCGTCAATGTTTTCCCGGCACCCCGTGCTATAGCCTTTCAAAAGGCTACAAAATTTTTATCTAATACCCTTTGGTTCTTTTTTCTAATTGCCTTTCTTTTGGTTCGCCGTACTTATAAGCGGATAGCCAGTAAAAAATATGTGTGGAATAGCAGGATTTATTTCCCCCAATCTGAAACAGGAACAGCTTCATCTCCTTACCCGGGCTTTGCAGCACCGGGGTCCTGATGCAGAAGGATTTTATTTTGATGCCGGTGTACATGTCGGACTTGGACATCGCCGTCTGAGTATAATTGATTTATCTGAAGCAGCCAACCAACCATTTTATTCACAGGATGGCCGCTATGTCATGATATATAATGGCGAGGTGTATAATTTTAAAGAAATCGCCGTTAAATATAATATTCATCCCCGTACTTCATCGGATTCAGAGATTATTCTCGAGGCATTTGCTAAAAAAGGAATTGAATGCCTCCAGGATATGAATGGCATGTTTGCCCTTGCTATCTGGGATAAACAGGAAGAGGAGCTTTTCCTGATACGAGACAGATTTGGTGTAAAACCTGTGGTTTATTATCACAAAGGAACTGATTTTATTTTTGCATCCGAATTAAAGGCGATTTTAAAACTTCAGGTTGAAAAAAAGATAAATCATTCAGCACTGCAGGATTATTTTTTCCTGGAGTATATTCCTGATGCAAAATGTATCCTGGAAGATTTTTATAAACTTCCCAAAGGACATTACCTGACCGTCAAAAGGGGTAAGGTATCGGTGAAACCTTATTATCAGTTTTCAGAAAAAATTATTACCCGGCCCATTAAGGAACGAAATGAAAATGAGGTGCTGGATGAGTTTGAAGATTTGCTGGGTTCAGCTATCAAGTACCGGCAGATTAGTGATGTGCCCATTGGAGCTTTTTTAAGTGGTGGAACAGATTCTTCTCTTATCTGTGCGTTGTTTCAAAAACAAAATAGCAACCCTGTCAATACTTTTACTATTGGCTTTGATGTAGCAGGTTATGATGAGTCAGGTTATGCTTCGCAGGTGGCAGCTATTTTAAAAACTAACCATAGCGAAACGCATCTTTCCGACAAAAGCTCCATTTATATAGCAGATCATATTGTAAATTATTATGATGAACCATTTGCAGCTCCATCCACAATACCCAGTTACCTGGTATGCAATGTGGCCAGAAAGAATGTAACCGTAGCAATGAGTGGTGATGGTGGAGATGAACTATTTATGGGATATGGCTATTATGATTTGTACCGGAAAATCAAGCGGCTTTACAGAATGGATGCCGGGGTAGGCCGGTATATGATAAAAGGATTATTTAGCATGTTGGGTAGCCGCTATGCCCGGGCTTCCAGATTATTTGGCCTTCCATCAAAAGATCTGCTTGCTCATCTGTGGTCGGAACAACAATATATGTTCTCCGAAAAAGAAATTGGTTCTTTGCTGAATGTAACGGAGACAGATTTGTCTATTAAAACAAGTTGGCGAAAAATCGAAAAGCTTCCACTATCCGATTTCGAAAAAATATCTTTATTCGATATTGAAGAATACCTCGCATACAATCTATTGTATAAAATGGATTCAGCTTCTATGGCCAACAGTCTTGAAGTAAGGAATCCATATCTTGATTACCGGTTAATGGAATTCAGTTACAACCTACCACAGGAACTCAAAATCAATAACGGTACCCCAAAATACTTGATGAAAAAACTGCTTGAACGTTATTTGCCAAAAGAATTAGTGTATAGACGAAAATGGGGATTCCCGGCACCAATTGGAGATTGGCTCAGCAGAGACCTTTCTTATCTTATTGATAAGTGGTTGGCTCCCCAACGTATTAAATCACAAGGCCTCTTTAATGAACAAAGGGTAAGTTATTATATTACCGAATTCCGGAGTGGAAAAAAGTATCATGATAAAAGACTATGGTCAATGATATTTTTCCAGATGTGGTATTCAAAATATATGGAAGGGAATGATAATTAGAAATTTTTTATTTCACCGGGTTAGTGATGAAACAGATGCAATGTGGCCACCGATGAAACCGGCACTTTTTTCAAAAATAATTAATCACCTGACCAGTAAATTTCAGGTTGTTCCCTTAGAAGAATATTTAAATACTCCTGCCGGGTTTATTTCCAAAAAGAGGATAGCGACAATTCTTTTTGATGATGGGTATAAAGACAATATTGAATTTGCTGCACCGATTCTGAAAAAATTCAATAGCCCGGCATCATTCTATGTTGTTACAGATTGTATAAACCGGAATGTGCCAACCTGGACCTACATTATTGATGACATTTTTCAAAATACAAAAAAAGAATTCCTCGAACTTGAATTTGATTTTGTTCCTGAATTTTTTAAAAAAAATTATTTTCAGGTAAACAGAAACGCAAATCCTGCAATAAAAAAATTAAAACCATGGCTAAAAAAACTCTCCAATGTTCAACGTTTAGAGATTCTTCAATCTATAATGCATCAATGTAATGATGTCGCGGTATCTGATAATAAAATGATGAGTTGGGATGAAATTCGGCAACTCGATAGTGCCGGATTTACAATTGGCTCTCATTCACACTCTCACCCAATGCTGGCCTCTTTGCAAAGCGAATCGGAGATTACGGAAGAATTGCAGCTTTCAGCAAATATTATTAATAAGGAACTAAACAAAAAGCCATTAACAATATCTTATCCTATCGGTTCATTTGATGATCGGGTAATGCGACAATCGGAAGCGGCAGGTTACAAATATGGCTTGGCGGTAGAGCAACAATTTTTCAACTGCGACCGAAACAATCTTTACAAAATTCCAAGAGTTGAACTTTACCAGGAACCCTGGTGGAAACAACAGTTAAGGATAAGTGGAATGTATAGCAGTTTAAAGAAGTTATGGCATTAAGGGAAATAAAAATTGTTGTATGGTGCGGTAATGCTGCTAATCAAAGGGCCTTGGTTAATAAAATTTCGGCTGAATATAAGATTGCTGGTATTGTAATTGAGTCCAGCCTTCAGAAGAGAAAAAAGGGGAAACTCATTGATCTGCCTCGTAAAATACTAGACCGGTTACGGTTCAGGAAAATTTATGCCGCATGGAATAGTATGCTACAAGATTATGCAAATGAATTTCCTGCGTGGCCTGAGGCTCCCATATTGAGAGTGGAAAGCATCAATGAGCCAGCTGCGAAAACATTCACCGAAGAAATTCAGCCTGACCTGATTATTGTTTCTGGTACAGCCCTTATTAAAGAACCACTCATCAATACTTCCGCAAGTGTGGGTATTATTAATCTTCATACTGGGTTATCACCTTATGTAAAAGGAGGACCAAACTGTACTAACTGGTGTATTGCTAACAATACTTTTCACCTCGTTGGAAATACAATTATGTGGTTGAATGCCGGAATAGATACCGGTAATATTATTACAACAGAACAAGTGGATATCAGGACTTGTTGTAACCTAAATGAGGCACACCAGCTGGTGATGGAAAGGGCACATGACCTTTATCTCCGGGCTATTGATTATTTGCATACTAATAATACCCCTTTTAATTCCATTCCACAGGAATCTATTGATATTGGAAACCTGTATTTGACAAAAATGTGGACTGCTCAAAAAAAAACTGCATTGTTACGAAATTGGAAAAAGAGGGAAACTGTTACATTAATGGCAAGCCCTCAAACAGTTTCTTTAAAAAATGAGAGGAAGTAATGACCAAAAAAATACTTTATATATCGTACGACGGGATGACAGACCCTTTAGGGCAGTCGCAGGTATTGCCTTATTTAACAGAATTATCCAAACAAGGATACCGGTTTACATTGTTAAGTTTTGAAAAGAAAGAAAGATATGAGAAGGAAAAAGCGATCATAGAGAAAATAACCAAAGAATCATTGATACAATGGGTGCCTCTTTTCTTTACGTCCCGTCCGCCATTGCTGTCAAAAATGTATGACAGATGGAAATTATTAAGAAAAGCAAAACAACTTCAGAGGAAAGAAAAGTTTGATATTGTTCATTGCCGTAGTTATATAGCTGCGGAAGCTGGTCTTTTCCTAAAAAAAAAATTTGATACAAAATTCCTGTTTGACATGAGAGGCTTCTGGGCTGATGAACGGGTTGATAATGGGCAATGGGATTTGAAAAAAAATCTATACAGAAAATTTTATAATTACTATAAATTTCAGGAAAAAGAATTTTTGCTGAATGCCGATGGTATTGTTTCACTTACGAAGGCAGGAAAAGATTTACTTCAAAAAAAGGAGGAATATAAAACCCTTTTAATTGATGTCGTCCCTTGCTGTGCTGATTTGTCGCATTTCGATTTCAATAATGTTACACAGGAACAGAAAGTTCAAATAAAAGAAGACCTGGGTATATCATCAGATAAAAAAGTAATTACCTACCTCGGTTCTATTGGCGGGTGGTATATGACGAAAGAGATGTTCCATTTTTACAGCCGGCTACTGTTGAAATATCCGGAATTTGCTATGTTAATTCTTACTAAAGATAATAAAGAGAAAGTAATAAAAGAGGCGCAGGAAAATGGGATCCCGAAAGAAAAAATATTTGTGCGTTATGCAAAGCGGCAGGAAGTACCGGTTTACTTAAGTATCAGCGATTGTAGTATTTTCTTTATTCGCCCTACTTTTTCTAAAACAGCATCATCACCTACTAAACATGCCGAACTAATGGGAATGGGAGTTCCGGTTATCTGCAATGATATTGGCGATACGGGAATAATTATAAAAGCCACAGGGTCAGGAATTGTAGTTGATGAATTTACGATTGAAGAGTATGACAAACTGGTGGGGCAATTCTCTGAATTATTGAGTTTGCCTGCAGATAAAATCAGGGAATCAGCTTTTAAATATTTTGATTTAAAAAATGGTACAGAAAAGTATAGTCAGCTATACCAACGTATGCTAAACTGATCGGGATAATATGGAGAATACAACCGAGATAAAAACGGCTAACAGAGTTATAAAATGCTTTGATATGCCGGCAACTAATATAGACAGCAAAACAGTTTCATCTTTTGGAGAAGAATGGAAAGCTTTTCATGGATTTGATGAAAAGGATCTAAAACTCACCGGCGATATGTATTTTGATATTGTAACTGATGCGATGCTGAATGACCAAAGTTTAGTTATCGATATTGGTTGTGGTAGCGGCAGATTTATTAAATATCTTGATGGAAGGTATAAGAAAATGGTTGGATTGGATCCAAGTAAAGCAATTTTTGCCACTGATGAATTACTAGGAAAAAATGATAGTGTTGAATTGGTGATGGCGTCTACAGATAATATTCCTTTTTCGGACGGCCATTTTGATTTTGGGTATTCACTCGGCGTACTGCATCATATACCTGATACTGCAAAAGCACTCAACGATTCTGTAAAAAAAATTCGAAGCGGTGGCTATTTTCTATTATACCTCTATTATAAGCTGGAAAATCGGCCTTTTTACTTTAAGATATTATACTGGCTTTCCAATCTGATACGAATGGGGGTATCAAAATTGCCAAACACCTTAAAGAAATGGGTTTGTAATTTTCTGGCAGTTATGTTTTACATGCCTTTTGTATTATTATGCAGGTTGCTGCGTTTTTTAGGTGCACCTGATAAAGTTCGGAAACACATTCCATTACAGGCTTACGAAAGGCAATCTTTTTATATTATACGTAACGATAGTCTGGATCGGTTCGGCACGCCGTTGGAACAACGGTTTTCCCGGAAAGAAATAAGAGCAATGATGGAAGAAGCGGGACTAACTGATATTGTTTTTTCTGAAAAAATTCCCTTTTGGCATGCAACAGGCAGAAAAATTTAGAATTTTTCTCTTCCGGTTATTTTCTTGTCATTTAAAAGATAAAAATCAATTTTAAATGCTTTTGGCACTCAGGTTCTTTACTATCAATGACCTTGTTTTGGCACCTATATGCCTGTTTTTTTTGTATTCTATTATTCGTAGCAAAGCTGAAAAAAAGAAAGATCCTAAAATTAGAAAATTATACTATCGGGCTTTCTATTTCAAAGTATTCTGTGTGCTTGCTTACACTTTTGTATCCGAGTTTGTTTTTAAAGGGGGTGATACCAATCTTTATTTTCAAGGGGTAAAAGATTTAAGGACAGCCTTAAATGATGACTTTAATCACATAGGCACAATTGCCAGGAGCTTTAAGCTGACATTAGACAATCCGTTAACCCCCTATTTTTATTATGATAATTATGCTGATGATTTCACGTATAATTATATGTTGAATACGAGCAACTTCTTTATACCCCGGCTTGGGTTAATTCCGGCCATTCTCTTCTTTAACAATTATCTGTGCATCAATTTAATTTTTGGTTTTTTTGCATTAGGTGGTGCTATCCGTATATTTAAAACCTTTCATCATTATTTTCCAGCTTATCATACCGAACTGGCACTTGCCACAATTTTTCTGCCTAGTGTTGGATTCTGGAGTTCAGGCTTGCTCAAGGATCCGGTCACTTTCGGAGGCGTGGGCTATATTTTATATGCCATATTAAACATTTTCATTAAGAAAACAAAAATCAAGGTGTCAATACTATTGATATTGATTTGCGGGTTTCTAATTTATTATATCAAGGTATATATACTCCTTGTTTTAATCCTGGCCATTTTGATCTGGTTATTTGCAGAAACAAATAAGCTTATTGCAGATAAAAATCTCCGGAGTATTTTTTCATTTCTTACTCTTGCAGTTTCTATTTTAATTGGAATTCTTTTATTGAATTATTTTACCTCGCAGGAAGCGGCCCAAAGCTATAGATTGGATAATTTAATGGCGAAGGCAGAGTATCAACGGAAAGTAATTGAGAATCTTTCGGAAACAACTCCAATCGGTTCCAATTTTTCAATTAATACTTCTAACCCTTTGACTCTTGTACCTAATAGCCTTGCGGCAACTTTTTTTCGTCCTTTTTTATGGGAAGTCAATTCACCGGTGGCTGCGTTGTCGGCTATTGAGTCATTAATTTTATTCTTACTAACGGTATACTTTTTTTTCAAACGAGGCATAGGCAAATTTTTCCAGCTTGCTTTTGCCGACCCCCGGCTGCTTATGTGTTTTATATTCTCCGTGACATTTGCGGTGGCGGTAGGGGCATCCACCAGTAATTTCGGAGCCTTGTCGAGATATAAAATACCCTGTATGCCATTTTTTTTTATTATGCTGCTAATGCTTTATAAAAAAGCCTCTTTGGCTTATCCAGGGTGGTTCAACCGGATATTAAAATGGTTTAAGTAATTAATTATGTGCGGAATTGCTGGTGCTATTAATGTAAGATTAAATATACCTGAGCTAACCAAAGATCTTTGGCATAGGGGACCAGATGAACAAAATACCTTTGAGATGAACAATCTGCAACTCCATCATCACCGGTTGTCTATTCTGGATGTTGCAGGAGGGCGGCAGCCTATGTATTATGAACATCTTAGCATTATTTTTAATGGAGAAGTATATAATCATCTTGAAGTAAGAGCTAAGCACCGGCTTTCCTGTAGAACCAATTCTGATACAGAAACAATTTTGCAGGCTTATGCTAAATTGGGCGCCGCTTGCCTGCAAGATTTTGATGGAATGTTTGCTCTTGCTATTTATGACAGTATTAAGCAAGAGTTGTTTCTGGCAAGAGACAGGGCAGGGAAAAAACCACTGTACTATTTTACTGAGGGCGACAAGTTTATTTTTGCCAGCGAATTGAATGCTTTAAAAAACCAGTTACCACTTACAGTTAATGATAACCATATCAGGCAGTATGTAAGAATGGGCTATTTCTATAAATCTTCCACTCCTTATAATAATGTATTTGAGTTGCCTGCTGGCCATTATGGATATGTGTCATTACACAAGCCGGCGATAAGACTTACCAAATGGTGGGACATACATGATTTCTACAATCAAAAATCTACCGATGATTTTCAAACAGCTTCAGAAAAAATTGATAGTATACTTCACCAGGCTGTAAAGAACAGGGTTGAGTCATCCGACCTCGAAGTGGGCTCTTTTTTAAGCGGTGGCATTGACAGTGGTATTGTAACAGCCATTGCAAAACAATACAATTCGTCTCTTAAAACTTTTACAGTTTCATTTGATGCTGAGTATGATGAAGCACCACTTGCTAAGTTAGTGGCTGAAAAATATAACACGAACCACTATGAAATAAAAATTTCGTTTGATAATCTTGTAAACGACATAGAAAAAATTCTCTCCAATTATGGAGAACCATTTTTTGACAGTTCTGCCATTCCCAGTTATTATGTAAGCGAAGCTGCTAAAAAACATCTTACTGTCATTCTAAACGGGGATGGGGGAGACGAAATATTCGGTGGTTATAGAAGGTATGTTCCCTTTGCCAAATTTGATTTCTTTAGGGCCGGTGGTTTTACAAAGGGGTTGGCCTCAGCACTGCATTCCGTGTTACCTGCATCTGATAATAAGAAGAGTAAGTATAATTATTTCTACCGTCTTACAGACCTGGCAAGAAAAAACAACCTGGCCATCTATCTTTCCTCCACCATTGACAGCTTTGAGGGGTATGAAAAATATCTGGGTTCGAACGATAGTTATCTTACTCTTGTGAAAAGGGATTTTGAAACAGTAAAACAATCAGGTTTGTCAGGTCTTCAAAAAATCATGAATCTTGACTTTGACAATATACTTGCCGGCAACCTGTTAGTAAAGATGGATATAGCTACGATGGCTCATTCGCTGGAAGGTCGCAGCCCGTTATTGTGTAAAGAAATATTGGAATATGTTCCAGGTATCAGCGATGGATTTAAAATAAAAGGAACAAAGACTAAATACATATTGAGAACTCTGGCAGAGAAATACTTACCGTCCGAATTAATTAATCAACCTAAACGGGGTTTTGAGATTCCATTAAAAAAATGGATTGATGGTGAGCTGAAGGAATTAATTTATTCTTACATCATTTCACCCAATGCCTGGGGTAACAATTTTGTTGATAAAAAATTCATCAGCGATCTGTGGAACAGGAAAATAAAAATAGGGGATGAGAAAAGAGCGAAAATGATCTGGACACTATTTGCTTTGGAAGTCTGGTACAAAAAAGTGTACACTGCAAAGAATCTATGATTATGAAAATTGAAAAAAAGAAAATTGCTATTATTGAAAATCACGAACTGGGTATTTACTCTATCCGTCACGACCTGGTGAAGGCGATTGCTGAAAACTACGAGGTGACGGTGCTTACAGAAATTGATGGCTCATTTAAAAACGGAGATCTGGAAGAAATAGTCCGTTTTATAGACGTTGGAAAAAGTGTGCTGAATCCTGTTACAGCAATAAAGTATAATTCCCGTTTAAGGAAGGCACTGAAAGAAGTACAGCCTGATGTATGTCTCACCTTCACTATTCGTCCGGCTATTTACGGTAATATGGTTACATCGCAGCTGAAGATTCCCACTATTTCAACGATCACGGGGACAGGCCCACTTTTTGAAAGCAATAGTTTATCCTATACAATTGCCCGTCAGTTGTATAAGTGGGTATTAAAAAAAACGAAATTTGTTTTCTTTCCTAATTATGATGACCTGAATGCTTTTGTAGAACGGAAGTATATAACAAAAAAGCAGGCAAGACGGGTACCCGGTTCCGGCATCAACTATGAAAAATTTCCTCCTCAACCATCCACAAGAAGTAATGATGGAAAATTTATTTTTTTGTATGTAAGCCGTTTGTTGAAGGATAAAGGAGTTATGGAATATGTAGAAGCAGCCGCTATAGTAAAAGAAATGATACCCAATGCTGAGTTTCATATTGTAGGGCCCTTATGGACGGGCAATAAAAAGTCATTGACTGTTACAGAAAAAGAACTGAACGAATGGATCGAAAAAAAATGGATAGTGTATCACGATAAGCAAAAGGATGTAAGACCATATATTGCCAATGCAGACTGTGTGGTAATGCCATCTTACCGGGAAGGGATGAGTAATGTGCTGCTGGAAGCCGCCAGCATGGCGAGACCCCTTATTGCAACCAATGTTACCGGCTGCCGTGACATTGTTGAAGATGGAATAAATGGGTTGCTTTGCAAAGTCAAAGACGGAAAAGATCTTGCAGATAAAATGACAACGATGATGAATTTATCAGCAGTAGAACGAGATATGATGGGAAAAAAGGGAAGAGAAAAAATGATACGGGAGTTTGATAAAAAGATTGTGATACAAATGTATTTGCAGGCCATAAATGAAACCATTGATGGACAATAAACATGCTTTTACCCTTTCGATAGATTGGGAAGATTTCGGACAATTGCTCGGAAGAGACCGTTCAGGGGTATTGACAGCACCTCTGCCAGCAACAATTGACCGGCAAACGGATATAATGCTTGAAATGCTAAGTGAAACAGGAAAAAAAGCAACCTTTTTCATATTGGGGATGCTGGCAGAACACCGGCCCGACTTGGTTAAAAAAATTGCAGCAGAGGGTCATGAAATAGGGTTGCATGGTTATTATCATATTAATATGCGGAAACTTACCAGAGAGCAGGCCTATGCTGATCTCAGTGATTCAAAAAAATTGGTAACAGATATTATAGGCGGGCCGGTGTATGGTTTCAGAGCCCCTTATTTCTCAGTAGACGAAAGTAATCTCTATGTTCTTGAGATACTTTCCGAGTTAGGTTTTTTGTATGACAGCAGTATTTTCCCGTTAAAGCTTAAAAGATATGGCATAGCCAATTTTAATAAAGAAGATGCATTATACAACTTGCCCAATGGAAAAGAAATAGTGGAACTGCCATTAACGGTAGCCCCATTTTATGGGAAAGACATTCCTGTAGCAGGCGGGGGTTATATCAGGGCTTTCCCCGGGTTCTTTTTAAACCAGATGTTCAGAAAATTAAACAACAATCATCAAAATGTAATGTTATACATGCATCCGTATGAGTTTGATACCAGACGGATTGACTGTTCAGCTAACTATCCGGAAGATAAAAGTTATTCAGAAGTAAAAACATTTTTAATTAATTTGCGCTGGAATTTATTCAGGGGTACTATTTCTAATAAGATTAAATCTATTTTAAAACAATACGAGTTTATTACTTGTTTAAAAAAAGCCGAAAATGTCAAAAGCACAACACACAGCCCAGCAGTACTGGGACGTCCGTAGCGATCTCTTCGCCAACTATTACAAAAAGCCATCTTTATTTGATAAGACTTTTCGTAAAGCTGTTTACACAAGAACAGCAGTAGCTCTGCAAACCATTAAGGAGTATGGTAAATGCACCATCCTTGATATTGGTTCAGGTCCGGGTGTGAATAGTGTGACCTGGTTAAAAAATTCGGAGGCATCTCATCTCTTGGGCATTGATTTTGCAGAAAATATGAACGAATATGCAAGGAAGAATGCAGCAGCAGAAGGAGTAGGCGACAGATGTAATTTTGTAGAAGGCGATTTTTTGACCTATGACTTCAAAGGCGAAAAATTTGATGTCTCGGTTGCAGTTGGTGTAACTGATTATGTAAAAGAGATTGAAGCCTTAATTAAAAAAATGGATGCCGTTAGTACTAAGGCATTTGTTGCCTCTTGGCCGCTAAATGGATTAAGAATGGCATTACGCAGATACCGCTACACCTGCCCGGTGTATCATTACAATGAAGCTGATGTTCGCAGGATTCATGAAGGATGTAATTTCAAAAGCCTTGAAATTATTCCTATGCAGGGGGGAATGGTGAGTGTTGCCAGAAAATAACTTCGTTTATTATTGGATATTTTTTTAAAGAACTACTTGTAGTTCTTTTTTTTTGTACATAATCATGGCTATTGGCTAATGATTTTCCTGGTATTGTGATTTTTACAAGCCAATGATTTTCAATTTTTTGCAAACCTCCTTCTATGCGTCACTTTTTCCCAATCGGAGATTTACTTTTCTCCCCCGGGTACTAGTACTCTTTTTCCCGTTTCTTTCATTCCGAAGTTTGGACTCACGGAATCTGGCTTCTACTTTTAAGTCAGAATCCAATCAATCCAAATCGATGAAATCCACATTGAAAAAACCAGTGGCCATAATTGGCTATTCCGGCCACGCCTACGTCATTATTGACATCCTGCTAAGTGCAGGGCGCCTGGTAACTGCTTATTGCGATCAGGAAGCAAAAGAGTTTAATCCTTATCATTTAGAGTATCTCGGAAAAGAAACAGACGTCATCAATAAGTTGAAGAAGTTTGATTTTTTTGCCTGCGTAGGCCATAATGGTATCCGGGAAAAAATTCATACTAACCTTAGCCAGTATCTTGGTAATCCTATCAATGCTATTCACCCGAGTGCAGTTATTTCTTCTTCTGTTAAAATGAGTGATGGAATCATGATTGCTGCTAATGCAACATTGAACCCATTGGTAGAAATTGGCCGTGGAGTTATTTGTAATACCTCTACCAGCATAGACCATGAATGTATTATTGGCGATTTTACTCATATAGCACCCGGTGCTGTATTGTGTGGTAATGTAACAGTTGGCAAAGGAAGTTTTATAGGTGCTAATTCTGTTATCCGCCAGGGCATTACTATCGGCAGCAATGTAATCATCGGTGCAGGTACTGTCGTGATAAAAGATATTCCGGATGGTGCAACTGTGGTGGGTAACCCGGCTCGTTCTCTTGTTAAGAAACCGGCCCGTAAATTAGTAGCAGCCTAAAATTTTCTCATACAAAAATGAATTATAACCCGGCATCTTAGCCGGGTTTTTATATATAAACTTGTTAAGGATATAATACCTTTTGAATGAGTACGAGATTCACTCATATAATTAATTATCAATACCTTTACCGACGCAAAAAAGTTAATAATTAATCGTACAGTGAACCCCAAAAACCCGAAAGATTTCAAGGTCTTATTATTAAGAAAAAAAGACAATGAGTATGCCCGTAGGGCTGAAGAGTATATTCTAAAAAATTTTCCGAACCACTTGATTTTTGAAGGGGGGAGAAAAGATAAACTGCCTCCTGAAGTACTTAACTGGCAAGGTGATATAATGATTTCCTTTATCTCTTCCTGGATATATCCGGCCGCTCTTTTGAATAATGCAGCCATGGCCGCTATTAATTTTCACCCGGGCAGTCCTGAATATCCCGGAACAGGGTGTACTAATTTTGCTTTTTATGAAGGAGCAAAAGAATATGGCATTACCTGCCATTACATGAATGCGGCAGTAGATGCAGGAAATATAATTGCAGTAAAAAAGTTTGCCATAAAAGAAGCGGATACAGTCTATTCAGTAACACAACATTGTTACCATTTAATTGAAGAGACCTTTTATGAACTGATGGATTGTATCTTGCAGGGGCAACCACTTCCTTCCGCTGAAGAGAAGTGGGCGAAAAAGCCATATACCAGGAAACAACTGGATGAACTCTGCTATATCAGACCTGATATGACCGCAACGGAAATTGAGAAAAGAATTAAAGCCACTACATACAAAACACCCTGGGCTTTTACCCAAATAGGCAATCATATTTTTAAACTGCAACCGGAGAATTAAGAATGACAACAGCTACTCAACAGAATATTTCTAAAAGCCCTGTTACCGGTATGGAGTATGAAATTCCTGCTGTTAAAGACGATAAGACGGGTATTGATTCTTTTATTGCCTTGCATCCCGGAAAGAAAGCAGTCGTAGTACAGGGCCTTGGGTTTGTAGGCTCGGTGATGGGATTGGTTGTGGCAAATGCATTGACTGAAGAATATGCAGTGATTGGTATTGACCTTCCAACACCTGCTTCCTACTGGAAAATCCGTTCTATTAATGAAGGAGTATTTCCGGTAATTGCCAGCGACCCGAAGATTGATGAGTATTATCAGAACGCATTGCAAAAGAAAAATTATTATGCTACTTATGATAGCCATGCGTACAGCAAAGCAGATATAATAGTAGTGGACATTAACCTCGATGTAAAAAAGCAATCAGCAGCCAACAAAGATTTAGAAGAATATAGTGTTGACCTTACGCCATTCAAAAAAGCAATTGAAGCGATCGGTACTTATTGTAAAGAAGATGTACTGGTACTGGTGGAAACCACAGTGCCTCCAGGCACAGCACAAAAAATTGTGCGGCCAATGTTGGAGGAGTGCTTAAGTAAAAGGGGATTGTCAACAGACAAAATAAAAGTGGGTCACTCATATGAAAGAGTGATGCCGGGACCAAAATACATTGACTCTATTCAAAACTTTTACCGTGTATTTGCTGGTACAGATGAAAAAAGTGCTGAAGCAGTCGAAACATTTTTAAGAACTGTTATCCGTACTGATGAATATCCACTAACACGACTGGGTAATACCAACGCTACCGAAATGGCGAAAGTGCTGGAAAATTCTTTCAGGGCTATGAACATTGCCTTTATGGTAGAGTGGAGCCGCTTTGCTGAGGAAGCAGGTGTAGATATTTATGAAGTAGTAAATGCTATCCGTATGCGACCTACGCATAAAAATATTATGTTGCCCGGATTGGGAGTAGGTGGTTACTGTCTGACTAAGGATCCCTTGCTTGCAAGCTGGGCAAGAATGAACCTGTTTGGCAGTAATGAGAAATTGGCACAAAGTGAAAAAGGCGTTCACATTAACGATAAGATGCCGTTATATGCTTTTGAGTTTTTACAAACGCAATTCAAAGGTTCATTTGAAGGAAAAAAAATATTGCTGCTGGGGGTTAGCTATTTGAATGATGTGGGTGATACCCGTTATACGCCAGTAGAAGGTTTTTATGATCAATTTGAAATAGCCGGATGTGAAATTTCTTTGCATGATCCGCATGTAAAATATTGGGAAGAAAAGGATATCTGGATTAATCAGCAATTATATGAACTGTTGGATCAACCCTATGATGTGATTGTGATAACAACGGGGCATAAAGAGTACAGAAATAATGCCTCGCTGATAGAAAAGATAAAACAACAACCAGCTTGTTTGGTGTATGATACTATAGGTGTGCTAAGCAGCGGAGAGATCATTTCACTATCAGAAAAGCATACGGTGAAAGTGATTGGAAGGGGCGATTTATAATTTAAAGAAATTTATTTCATGAGTAAAAACGTATTGTTACTAGGCGGCGCCGGATTTATTGGTTTTAATATCACTAAATATCTGGCGGAGAACCGGGATTATAAATTAACTATTGCTGATAACTTTGCCAGAGGCAAGCAGGATGATTACTTCAAAGAACTGGTAGCGAAGCACAATATAAAAGTGGTGGCTGGTGATTTTACTGATCCACAAACTTATAACGAACTGGACAAAGCATATGACCAGGTGTATATGCTGGCATCTGTTGTTGGTGTCGATAATGCCAATTCTATCCCGCATGAAATCATCCGTATTAACACAGCACTAATTTATAACACACTGGAGTGGATTCGCCGTTCCCAAATTGGAAAAGTATTATTTACTTCTACCAGCGAATGTTATGCTGGTACTATTGAAGCCTTCGGTTACGTAACACCAACGCCGGAAGAAGTGCCGTTGTGTATCCAGGAAATCGGCCATCCAAGGTTTACTTATGCCGTTACAAAAATGCTGGGTGAGTCAGGCTTTTTGAACTATGCAAGAATATTGGGTTTTGAAACAACTATTGTCCGTTATCATAATGTGTATGGTCCACGGATGGGTTTCAAACATGTGATTCCACACTTAGTAGTTCGGTATCGGAAAAATGAAGAGCCGTTTAAAGTGTATGGCCACGACCAGACAAGAGCTTTCTGTTACATAAGTGATGCTGTGGAAGGAACAGTATTGGCGATGGAGCAGTCGAATACCAATGGAGAAATTTATCATATCGGCACACAGGATGAAATAAGTATTGGTGAACTGATTCACTATGCCGGTGAGCTGATGGATTTTAAAGGAAGCTTTGAAAATGCACCGACATATCCTGGTTCAGTATCCCGCCGTTGCCCTGATATAACAAAGGCAAGAACGCAGCTAGGATTTGAGCCGAAAGTAATGTGGAAGGAAGGGCTGAAAGAAACGGTAGAGTGGTATAACCAATATCTTGAATCAGGAAAATTAGTATATGAGTAATGAGAAATTTATTCCATTAAGTGTCCCTAATGTGGCTGGCAATGAGTGGAAATATGTAAAAGATTGTTTAGACACAGGATGGATTTCATCTGTTGGCTCTTACGTTACTCAGTTTGAACAAATGGTAGCCGATTTTGCCGGGGCAAAGTATGGCGTGGCTGCAGTGAATGGCACAGCAGCTTTGCACATTTCTTTATTGATGAGTGGTGTAAAGCAAAACGATTATGTGATTTTACCTAATCTTACTTTTGTTGCTTCAGCAAATTCAATTAAGTATCTCGGAGCAGATCCAATATTAATTGATGCCGACCCGAATCTGTGGCAAATGGATTTGGATTTGCTGGAAGAGTTTCTGGAAAATGAAACAGATGAAAAAGATGGTCGGTTGTTTTATATAAAAGACGGACGTTATATCGGTGCCATCATGCCCGTGCATATTTTGGGCAACATGTGCGATATGGACAGGTTTCTTTCTATCGTAAAAAAATATCCATTACCTGTTGTAGAAGACGCTACAGAAGCATTAGGTACCACATACAAAGGAATAAGTGCAGGTAAATTCAGTCCGCTGGCCTGTTTTAGTTTTAATGGTAATAAAATTATTTCTACCGGTGGTGGCGGTGTGATTGTAACGGATGATGAAGCATTGGCAAAAAAAGCAAAACATTTAACCACTACTGCTAAAGCAAGTACTGATGAATACTATCATGACGAAGTAGGATACAATTACAGGCTGGTGAATGTATTGGCAGCCATTGGTGTCGGCCAAATGGAGCTGCTCCCTTCATTTATAAAAAGAAAACAGGAATGTGTTGCATTTTATAAAAAGGAGTTGACAGGTGTTGCTGATATCCGTTTTCAACAGGAGTTGGCTGATGTTAAAACAAATGGCTGGTTGTTTACAATACAAACTGATAAACAGCAGGAGTTGCTGGATCATTTAAATGCCAATAAAATCCTGAGCCGCCGTTTTTGGATGCCGATGAATAAGCTCCCCATGTATAAGGACTGTGTTTATATTCAGCAAAAAGATAATGCAGATTATATTTATAAAACTTGTCTCAGTATTCCTTCTTCAACAAGCATTACTGACGAAGAGCTGGCCATTGTAGTCAACGAAATAAAAATTTCCATCGGGTAACATCCATATTTATGTACAATTTCATAAAGCGTTTTTTTGATATTATTTTCTCCCTGCTGGCAATAATCATTCTGCTGCCTTTATTTATTCCTATCATCATTTTGTTATTATTTACCGGTGAACATGAAATTTTTTTCAAGCAGGAAAGAGTAGGGTATAAGAATAAGATATTTCACATCTGGAAATTCGCTACTATGCTTAAGGACAGCCCGAATATGGGACATGGTGATGTGACAGTACGAAAAGACCCCCGTATTACACCAATCGGAAGGTTTCTCCGGCAAAGTAAATTGAACGAACTACCACAGTTAGTAAATATTCTTATTGGTAATATGTCATTTGTAGGCCCAAGGCCGCTTATGAAAGTTGGTTTTGACAGGTACTCTGATGAAATGAAGGGGAAAGTATATAATGTGCAGCCAGGGCTTACCGGTATCGGTTCTATCCAGTTTAGGGATGAGGAATTAATAATAACACAAAGTAAGCTACCCCCGCATGAATGTTATCGGGATGTAATATTGCCTTACAAAGGGGCGTTAGAAGTTTGGTATCAGCAACACCGTAATTTCTACACTGACTTTATGATTCTTTTTTTGACAGCATGGTATGTTGCATTTCCCCAAAGTGGCTTGGTACACAAAATTTTCCCTTCCCTTCCAAAAAGAACATTTTGAGCCTTTTTTTATACCCGGTCAATAAATAAAGTAATTTTAGCTATCAATAAAATATGTTAAGACTCTTTTCTAAATCAAAGGCCTATAACCGGTCTGATTTAAGCATCCTGAAAACAGATATGCATTCCCATTTGTTGCCGGGTATTGATGATGGCTCACCTGATATGGGAACCACATTGAAGTTGATAAAAGGAATGGTGGAGCTGGGGTACACAAAGTTCATAACCACACCGCACATCATGTGGGATATGTATAAGAACACAAGCGAAATTATTTTACAGAAGTTAGAGCTGGTTAGAGAAGCCGTAAAGGAAGAAGGTTTAGATATAGAAGTAAATGCAGCGGCTGAATATTTTCTGGATGACTACCTAGAAGGATTAGTAAAGAATAATACACCGCTGCTAACAATTAGCGGTAATATGGTATTGGTAGAGTTTTCCTTGTCTTATCCTTCGCATTCATTAAAAGATATTTTGTTTGCCATGCAAATGCAGAATTATCAGCCGGTAATTGCTCATCCGGAACGATACATTTATCTGGAGAAGAGTAAAGATTTTTATGAAGAGTTAAAAGACATCGGCTGTTTATTTCAGCTAAACCTGCTTTCATTGGGAGGCTACTATGGCAAATCTCCCCAGGTGCTGGCAGAGCATCTTATCAAAAAAGGGTACTACGATTTAATTGGTACCGACTTGCATGGTTTCCGCCATCTGGAAGGATTGCATAATCCTGCTATCGTTGCTCCGATGATGAAACTGATTGACAGCGGCAAAATCAAAAATTTTGAACTTTAATTTTCAGCTTTAATTTTCATTTTGTTGAAGAGTTTAACCCCATTGGTTGAACTTTTTTTATGTAAGGTTGTAGTTATAGTATTATGAATGCTTTCACTATAAAGGATCTGGAAAATCTCTCTGGCATAAAAGCCCATACCATACGTATCTGGGAGCAGCGGTATAGTTTTTTGAAACCGCACCGCACCACTACCAATATCCGCTATTACAGTAATGATGAATTAAAGACGGTGCTCAACATTGCCTTGTTGAATAAATATGGGTTTAAGATTTCTCATATTGACAGGATGCAACCAACGGAAATCAGAGAAAAGATTTTATCGTTAGGAGATGCCCGTGCCATACAGGAAAGGATTATTAATGACCTGGTGCAGGAGATGGTGGATTTAGAAATGGAGAAATTTGAGAAAATCATAGCTAATTATATTATTGCAAAAGGAATTGAAAGAACAGTAATACAGATCATTTTTCCTTTCCTGGAAAAAATTGGTATCCTTTGGCAAACAGGCCATATCAATCCTGCACAGGAGCATCTTGTCACCAATATTATCCGGCAGAAGTTGATCGTAGGTATTGAAACAACAGTATCGCATATCAAACTGGATAAAACATTTCTTTTATTCCTGCCGGAAGGGGAGCATCATGAACTGGGTTTGTTGTTTATGTATTACCTGGTAAAAAGCAGGGGAGCAAAAACCATTTATCTGGGGGCCAATGTGCCGGTAAAGGATGTGGAGCATGTTATCAACCTGAAAAAACCAGATATTGTTTTTGTACACCTCACTGCCACAGGCTCCAACTTCAACTTTGAAAAATTCCTCAACAACGTTGAGCAGCGGTTTGGAGGCGTCAATACGGTTATTTCAGGCCAGCTTACTCAATCTTACAAGAGAAAAATTCCCCACTCTGTCCAGTTCAAGCGGTCTTTATCCGAGGTAATGGAATACCTCTCTTCATTTTAAGTCATACTGGCTTGTTTCAGGCACGGTACTATTTTTGTTTTATCAAAAACAAGGGAAAATAGTTTTGGCAAGTTCAAAATTATGTTTAATTTTATGATTAAATAATTAAACAAAAAAATATGTCAAACCTTGAGTTCAATGAAATGCTCCTGACCAATGCGGATTTCCTCAAGCCTTTTGCCATCAACCTGACAAGAGACAACGAGGCCGCCAATGACCTTTACCAGGAAACACTTTACAAGGCTTTAGTCAATAAAGAGAAGTATAATGCAGGTACCAATATCAAAGCCTGGTTGTTTACCATCATGCGAAATATTTTTATTAATGATTATCGCAGAAAAGCTAAACAAAAAACCATCTTCGATAGCACACCAAATGATTACCTGATCAATCAAAAGCAAGCTTCTATTAGCAATGCTGCCGAAAGTGATTTACGGATTAAAGAAATAAATAAAGCCATTCAGCAACTGCCTGAAATATTTAAAACACCTTTTTTATTGTATTTTGATGGCTACAAGTATAATGAGATAGCTGAAGTATTAATCGAGCCGCTGGGTACCATCAAAAGCAGGATTCACTTTGCAAGAAAACTGTTGAAAGAGCAAATCAGCCGGTTCTAAAAATTTTCTCGTGGCTGAAAAATCAGTGGTAGTTATTGGTAGCGGATTTGCAGGTTTATCTGCAGCTTCTTTTATGGCAAAAGCAGGCTGGCAAGTTACTGTTATTGAAAAAAATAAGACACCGGGTGGCCGGGCACGGCAATTAAAAGAAAAAGGATTTACTTTCGATATGGGTCCGAGTTTTTACTGGATGCCCGATGTATTTGAAAGATATTTTGCACAGTTTGGAAAAAAAGTATCCGATTATTATTCTCTTCACCGTCTCGATCCTTCGTATCGCATTTACTGGAATGATGGCTACACCGATATGCCGGCTGATTTTGAAGAACTGAAAAAAGTTTTTGAATCACTGGAGCCGGGTAGTGCAGAAAAATTAGAAAAATATTTAAAAGGTGCGGCATATAAATATGAAGTAGGTGTAAATGGCTTAGTCTATAAACCCAGTCGTTCATTACTTGAATTTATGGATTGGAAAACTATCAGTGGTGTTTTTAAACTACAGGTTTTTTCTTCTATTAAAAAACATATAGCACAATATTTCAAACATCCGAAGCTCCGGCAGATGATGGAGTTCCCGGTGTTGTTTCTTGGGGCATTACCAGAAGACACCCCAGCCCTGTACAGCCTGATGAATTATGCTGACCTGAAAGGAGGCACCTGGTATCCAGAAGGTGGAATGTATGCTGTTGTAGAAGGAATGTATAAGCTGGCAGTAGAACTCGGAGTGCAGTTTCATTTTGACGAGCAAGTAACGGGAATAATGATCAAAGGAAAAACTGCAAAGACAGTTGCAACCAATAAAAATTTTTACCGGGCTGATGCTATTATCAGCGGTGCTGATTATCATTTTACCGAAACGAAATTATTGCCTGAAGAATGCCGTAATTATTCCCCTGCTTATTGGAATAAACGAGTAATGGCACCTTCTTGTTTGATGTATTATGTAGGCTTGAATAAAAAACTTAAACAACCCATTCATCATTCTCTTTTCTTTGATGTTACTTTTGACCAGCATGGACAGGAAATTTATAAAGACCCTAAATGGCCAACTGAACCTTTGTTTTATGTAAGTGTTTGTTCACTAACGGATGATAAAGTTGCTCCTGCAGGATGTGAAAATATTGTTTTCCTTATTCCGGTGGCGTCAGGGCTTGAAGGAGATACGGAGGAACTACGAGAAAAATATTTTCAGCAAATTGTAAAACGAATGGAAAAATACACCAGCGAGTCTATTCTTGATTCGGTAATCTATAAAAAAACCTATTCAGTAAGTGATTTCGTATCTGATTACAACTCGTTTAAAGGCAATGCGTATGGATTGGCAAATACCCTGATGCAAACAGCTATTTTCAGGCCGGCTTGCCAAAGTAAAAAAGTAAAAAATTTGTTTTATACTGGTCAGTTAACGGTGCCAGGGCCGGGAGTGCCGCCCAGTTTAATAAGCGGAGAAGTGGTGGCAAAACAAGTGATTAAAGTATTGCGATAAATTTCTTATTTTACAAAGTAATGGTTCAGTTATTCCATATCACCAGTCAAAATTGCAGCCGGATTGTAACGGAGAGCTACAGTACTTCGTTTTCTTCTGCTATTAAGATGCTGCACAAGGATTTGCGCCAGCCTGTTTTCAATATTTATGGCTTTGTTCGTTTTGCAGATGAGATAGTGGACACTTTTCATGACCATGATAAAGAATTTTTACTGCAACAGTTCAGAACAGAAACGTATGATGCTATTAAAAGAGGTATCAGCCTGAATCCGATACTAAATAGTTTTCAACGTACCGTCAATGAGTTTAATATTGACCATAAGTTGATTGATGCCTTCTTTCACAGTATGGAAATGGACTTGAATAAGAAAGTGTACGATTGCCAGGGATACAAAGAATATATATATGGCTCTGCAGAAGCGGTAGGTTTGATGTGTTTATATGTTTTTTGCGAAGGGAAAAAAGAAATGTATGAGCAATTAGAAAGTGCAGCCCGGTCGCTGGGTGCAGCTTTTCAAAAAGTAAATTTTTTGCGGGATATAAAAGCCGACTTCAATGGATTGGCAAGGGTATATTTCCCCGGTTGTGATTTTAATAATTTTACCGAACCGCAAAAAAGACAGATCGAAGAAGATATACATAATGACTTCAGGCAGGCTTACCAGGGTATAAAACACCTTCCGTTAAAGGCAAGATTTGGTGTGTATGTCGCTTACAAATATTATTTATCCTTATTCAAAAAAATAAAACGGATGGAACCAGCCCGGGTGCTGGAAGAAAGAATCCGCATACCCAACTACCGCAAGGCAATGATCATCTTCAGGGCAGGAGTTAAAAACCAACTACGGTTAATTTAATATGGAGTTGACAGAAGTAATACTGGTGGATGTCAATGACAGACAAACCGGCACCATGGAAAAAATGGAAGCCCACGAAAAAGGAGTACTCCACAGGGCATTCAGTGTTTTTATTTTTAATGCAAAAGGAGAAATGCTGTTGCAGCAAAGAGCAATGAATAAATACCACAGTGGTAGTTTATGGACAAATGCCTGCTGCAGCCACCCGTTACCAAATGAAGAAACCCCAGTGGCTGCCAAAAGAAGATTACAGGAGGAACTGGGCTTTGAAACTTCAATAGAGAAAGTATTTGATTTTGTTTATAAGGCTGATTTTGAAAATGGATTGACAGAGCATGAATTCGACCATGTTTTTGTTGGGGAGTATGAAGGAAATGTGGACTTCAATAAGGAAGAGGTAATGGATTTTTGTTATAAAAATGTGCAGGAAATTCATCAAAATCTGGAAAATCAACCGCAGAAATATACTCCCTGGTTTCACCTTGCTTTTCCAAAAATTGAGAAGTGGTGGATTGAACGGTATAAGAATGAAGTAGTCTAAACGCATAATTTTGCAAAGCAATGAGTACAATTTATTACATACTGGTTTTGATAGGCACATTTGTATTGATGGAAGGCATTACCTGGTGTACACATCGTTTCGTCATGCATGGGTTTTTATGGTACCTGCACTGTGACCATCACCAGGTAAGGCCGGGCATCTTTGAAAAGAATGATCTGTTTGCTTTCATATTTGCCATACCAAGTTTCCTTATGATCTACTTTGGTACTTACGATCATATCTGGTGGTTGCAGGCTATCGGCTTTGGGGTAATGGCCTATGGATTTGCTTACTTTATGGTGCATGATGTTATCATTCATCAGCGGTTCAAATGGTTTAGCCGCAGTAACAATACTTATGTAAGAGCCATTCGCTGGGCACATAAAATGCACCATAAACACTTAGATAAAAATAAAGGCGAAAGTTTTGGTTTCCTTTTTGTGAACAAGAAATATTGGGATAAAATCCGTCGGGATAAAAAATTAATGGCAGGCAGTGCAAAAGTGGAATATGCTCCCGAAGTAGAAACTGAGTAATGGGCTTGTCAACATCTTATCTTTAGTTTTCAATTATTATTTCTGAACTCTCCTTCTACATACGATTACATTATTGCAGGTGCTGGTTGTGCAGGACTTAGTCTTGCAGTACACTTGATTCATTCTGGTCAGTTCAGCAATAAAAAAATCCTGATTATTGATAAGGATCAGAAACAAAAAAATGATCGTACCTGGTCTTTTTGGGAAACCGCACCGGACCTGTTTGAATCTATAGTGTACAGGAAATGGAAACATACCTGGTTTCATAGTGAGAATTTTTCCCGCCTGCTTGACCTGTCGCCCTACGAATATAAAATTATACGGGGAATTGATTTTTACAGGTATTGTCTTA
>JANNCC010000103.1:0-9484 GCA_031386125.1 Chitinophagaceae bacterium | reverse complement strand
CCAGATATAAATAAGCTAACGAAGCCAATAGCAAATAATGTTGCCGGGGTAAAACGTATGTTCCCCCTCCACAAGGTCGTCAACCAGTTAAATACTTTTATAGCAGAAGGCACCGCAATCAATAGTGTTAGTAGTACGAATATCGAACCGAGGAAAGGGTTCAATCCCGTGACAAACATATGGTGTGCCCAAACTAAGAAGGCGAGAATGGTGATAGCAAATAAAGAACCCAGCATCGCCATATAACCAAAGATGGGTTTGCGGCTGTTCACCGATAATATTTCCGACACCATTCCCATGGCTGGTAATAGAATGATGTATACTTCAGGATGACCAAGGAACCAGAACAAGTGCTGGAACAAGATGGCACTACCTCCTTCATTCGGCAGTATTTCACCATTCACTACTATATCACTCAAATAAAAACTGGTACCGAGGTTACGATCAAATAATAACAAAATCAATCCTGATAATAATACTGGGAAAGATAATACTCCGAGTACAGCGGTAAAGAACAAAGCCCATATAGTTAATGGGAGCCTTGTCATACTCATGCCTTTTGTGCGTTGGTTAAGAATAGTGGTAATATAATTCAACCCACCAAGTAGTGATGACACAACGAACAACGCCATACTTACTATCCACAAGTCCATTCCCAGTTTAGACCCGGAAGAAGCCTGGCCTAATGCACTTAGTGGCGGATAAATTGTCCATCCCCCCGAAGCTGGTCCGGTGGAAATAAACAACGATGAAATCATTACTATACTGGCCATAAAGAAAAACCAGTACGACAACATATTCAGAAATGGTGAAGCCATATCTCTTGCACCAATCTGAAGGGGAATAAGAAAATTGGCAAACGTTCCGCTTAATCCGGCTGTCAATACAAAAAACACCAGTACGGTTCCGTGCATAGTGATGAGGGCATAATAAAATTCAGGTTGTATCTGTCCGCCTGCCGCCCATTTACCAAAAAATGTTTCGAGAATCGGGAAAGTTTGTTCCGGATAACCCAATTGCAATCTGAACAGTACAGAAAATAAGCCTCCGATGATTGCCCAAATGATACCAGTGATCAAAAACTGTTTGGCAATAGTTTTATGATCCTGACTGAAGATATACTTCGAAACAAAGGATTGGTGGTGATGGCCATGATGCGCATCATGATGCTCCGCATGTGCGGCGGCCATTCCAGAATCTATGTGCATTGCGTCACTCATAATCTTTTATTTTGCCCCCATTCCCAAACGGAGGGTTCAAATTCTATTAACGTAAGATGCCCGGGTTCGGCACCAGTTTATTTTCCATTCGTTACTACCGCCACTGCTGTTACACTATCCTTTTTTGCTGCACCTGGGTCTTCTTTAGGATTAGCCTTCAGGTATTGTGGTTTTTGTCCGGCCATATACGCATCAAATTCTTCCTGTGTTTCTACTACCACAACTCCCCTCATACTATAGTGTCCTTTTCCGCACATCTGGTCGCAGGATAATTCGTAAACAAAATTAGCCTTGCCTGTTTTCTCAATCATTTCTTTGGTAGTAAATTTCGGGGTGAACCACATAGTGGTAGGCGTACCCGGCACCGCATCCATCTTCATTCTGAAATGAGCTAATCCCACATCATGTATTACATCCTTGGCATTGATAACCAATTTCACCGGCTTATTAACTACCAGATGCATTTCCTGTTCTACAAAAACATCATCATGATTGTATCCGTCTTCCCATATCTGACCTGCAGGGTTATTTTTCTCAGGGCTTACATTTTTAAAATATTTTTTACCCAACACTCCGTCTTTACCCGGATAGCGGAATTCCCAGCCAAATTGCTTTCCGGTTACTTCCACAATCATAGATTTTTCAGGTGCATTTCCGGTTATTTTATACCAATAGAATAACCCAAAGCCAACCAGTATTGTTAATGCAATAGCCGGTATCACTGTCCATATCAATTCTAATTTGTTATTGTGAGGGTAGTAGTAAGCTTTTCTTGTATCAGACTCCTGGTATTTAAAAGAAAACCAGAATAAACAAAACTGGGTAACCAGGAATACAATGCCAGTGAGGGCTATTGTTATATAAAGCATCCTGTCAATCAATACACCATGATCAGATGCTGCTTCGCCCAAAATTTTTCCTTTCAGTTTTTCATTGCAATAATAAACACCAATCAAACCGATGATGAGAAATGCCAGCAGCATAAAAGCATTTACTTTATTCGTTTGCTTCCTGGCTTTTTCTTCGCCACGCAATACTGCCACATACTCACTGGCCTTGGCTATCTGAAACGTAATCAGAAAGCCTAATCCTAAAATTGCAACGATGAAAAATGTTTGCATAAACTATATATCTAAATTCCAAATAATAAATTCTAACAACCTTTTTCTTCTTAAACCTATGTGTCAGACACTCTTCGAGATGCCAGACACCAGCCTATGTATGATGTATCAAACTCTCTTTTACAAACGGATGATTCTTTGCCAGCAACGGTGCCTTGCTTAATGCCCTGCCGGTTACGAACATGATTACTCCAATAAATCCTAATGCCACACCTAAATCCCACAGTATCATTGGCACATGTGTTTCACCTGTTTTTGCATCTGTCATCGGGCTTGGGAAAACCATCTGGTAAAAATCGAGCCAATGGCCAAAAATGATAAACATGGCCATAAAGGTTACCGTTGAATAGTTTCGCTTCGCACCCCTTCTCATTAACAGTAATAAGGGAGCAAGGAAATTGATAATAAACATCAGCCAGAAAACACCGCTATAAGGGCCTTCTGATCTCGGTTTAAAATAAGTTGTCTCCTCTGGTTGATTACTGTACCATATCAGCATGAACTGGGAAAACCAGAGATAAGTCCAGAATACGGAAAAGGCAAACATAAACTTACCAATATCATGTAAATGCTCTTCATTGGTGTATTCCAGATAGCCGCTATTTTTCAGGTAAACTACAAATAAGCAAATCAATGCCATTCCGGATACAAAAGTGCTGGCAAAAGTGTACCAGCTATACATGGTGCTGTACCAGTGTGCATCAATACTCATCAGCCATAACCAAGGAATGGAAGACATAACTGTCAATGAAAAAACAACTATAAAAAGTGCAGCCCATACTGTATTGTTCCAGATATATTTTTTTCTGCCCTCTACTGAAGTAATCGGGTTATTGTCCAGGCTGCGGGAAAGTTTCCTCATTTTCCAGCCGAGCAGCGACCAGGCAGCTATGGTGAACACTGTCATAAAGGTATATAACCCTTTATTCAAAAACCCTTTCTTAAAGTTTAGTATAGAGTCATGCTTTACATGTTCCGCATCTGTCCAGTGATAAATGCTGTGATTATCACCATAAGAAATAGCTAATAGAATTGCTAATGCAATAACACCGAGTACGGGTACTACTGCTGAAATAGCTTCCGGCACACGGCGAAAAGCCATTTGCCAGCCGCCCCAAGCTAATGTAGTGGCACAAATAAAAAACATAGCCGCATTTACAACCAGCAAAAAGAAAACACTGTTTTGCAAAAGGCTTGACCAGAACCGGGCATCCTTCATGTGTTTTTCCTCAGCAGTGCCACCGCCACCATGTGTGTTGATGTATAAAGCAATAATCGCCATGACCCCCAGCAACATCAGTGCAATGGATATCGTTTTGTATCTCTTTGTTACTATAAACTTTTCCTTTATTGACATCAGTGTTCGTTTATTGTTTCTTCAAAAACTATTAAGGCATTTTTACTGTTGCGGTATCAGCAGTTGTTGCCATCGCCGCAGCAGTT
This sequence comes from Chitinophagaceae bacterium, assembly GCA_031386125.1. Taxonomy (GTDB): domain Bacteria; phylum Bacteroidota; class Bacteroidia; order Chitinophagales; family Chitinophagaceae; genus JJ008. The sequence goes on along the minus strand of JANNCC010000103.1, from coordinate 5,700 downwards.
ACTCCACCCTGTTTTGATTTAATAAAAGCAATTACCATCCAGCGTTGCATTGTATTTAATTGAGATGCATAGCTTCCCATCTGTCCTTTGCCGTAAGTAACAGAATGAAACATTGTTCCATCTGTCATCTTTTTCATATCATCACCTATTAAATTTTTGGGTGCTGCGGGATAAGGACCGTTTCCATCTTTCCACAGCGGACCATTACCATCCAACTTGGCTCCATGGCAAATACCACAGTTAACTAAGTATAGTCTTTCTGCTTCTTTTTTATCAATACTGTCAATGCTAAATGGGTTTTTTACATTGGCCGATTGTACATATCCTGCTGAATCATTTTGTATCGTATATATCTGCAGCATATCGCCACGGGCAATAGTTCCGGTAACCGGTAAGCCATTATAATGAATGTCTTTGTTATGTAACGCTTCTGTTGACGCATACGTTTCATAAGCCCGGCTATAGGCCATATCCGGCATATAGACCCTTCCCGGGCTGCGACGAACTTTATTACAGCTCATCATGCCTGCCACTGTAACTGCCAACACTGATATTATCCAGAATTTTTTCATCCTCTGTTAATTATAATTATTAATGAGCTGCCTCTTCCTTTCTTTCAAACCGTTTTCTGTCTTTATCATACCGGCCCAGCCACCAGCCGGTTTCTTTATATTGTACCCCAACGTCTGTTGCACCAAGACTCTGTAAAAAACTTATCGCTTCTGCATCGTTGGTTTTATCTGTACACTCCAGTGCCATTACAAAAGTGTCGTCCGTTGAACGGAGATTAAAGTGATCTTTTCTTACAAAAGGTGCTAACTGGCACAGGTAGCAAAATGTAAGCACCATTCCTACTGCCGCAAATAATACAGTCAGCTCAAATATGATAGGAACCCAGGCAGGCAATGAAAAGAATGGTTTCCCTCCAAAATTAATTTGCCAGTCCACCGTTAATGCCCAGGTAATAAAACCAACGGCTGTTGCAGTTCCTGTAATAGCATAAATGAATCCTGCTGTATGAAGACTGGTATCCCGCAAACCCATTGCTTTATCCAATCCATGAATAGGAAATGGAGTAAAGACGTCATGAATCTTGTATCCGGCACGACGGGTTTTTTTTACGGCAGGGAACAGCAGTGCCTCATCATAAAAACTACCTGTTACAAATTTTTTTACAGCCATATGCTTGTTTCTGGTTTCTTATTATTAGTTACTGGTTACGCCCCGTGGTCATGCCCATGTTTTTCATTAAACGCTTCTGTGTCTTCCTTCTCTATCTCATCCATTCTTTGTTTATAGTTCTGGCCATTCTTCTTCAATATATGCTTGATTTCTGCCAAAGCAATTACAGGGAAAAATTTAGAGAACAGGAAGTAACAAGTGAAGAACAACCCGAATGTTCCCATATAAAATCCGACTTCCCAAATGGTAGGTGTATAGTATGTACTCCATGCACTGGGCAGGTAGTCACGGTAAACAGAAGTAACGATAATTACAAACCGTTCGAACCACATACCAATATTTATCAAAATTGACATAAAGAAAGTAAGCCACAGCTTTCTTCTCATTGAGCGGAACCAGAATATTTGTGGTGACAGTACGTTACAACCCATCATAATCCAGTAGCTCCAGCCATAAGGGCTACTCAGGTTTAAGCGGTTTTCAAAGAAAGCAAAGTTCTCATATGGTTGAGCAGAATACCAGGCCATGAATAATTCTGTGAGATAAGCAATACCTACAATAGAACCTGTCAACACAATTACCTTATTCATCACTTCGATGTGCTCAAGAGTGATGTATTCCTGAAGCCCTAATACTTTTCTTGTTACCACCAACAGTGTTTGCACCATCGCAAAACCGGAGAAGATGGCACCAGCAACGAAGTATGGCGGGAAGATGGTAGTATGCCAACCCGGAACAACCGAGGTAGCGAAATCGAAGGATACAATAGTGTGTACTGATAATACAAGGGGTGTGCTTAAACCGGCAAGCACTAATGATAATGCCTCATGACGCTGCCAGTGTTTGGTGCTACCTGTCCAGCCGAAAGCAGCCACACCATAAAACATTTTTCTCCATTTCTTTTTGGCTCTGTCACGCAATGTAGCCAAGTCGGGTATCAAACCAGAGTACCAGAATAATAATGATACGGTGAAGTAAGTTGATATCGCAAATACATCCCAGAGCAACGGTGAGTTAAAATTCACCCACAACGGGCCTCTTGTGTTTGGATAAGGAAGAACAAAAAAGGCATTCCACACACGGCCCATGTGCCAGATAGGAAACTGGCCGGCACACATTACAGCAAAAATCGTCATCGCTTCTGCAGCACGGTTTACCCCGGTTCTCCATCCCTGGCGGAAGAGTAATAAGATAGCAGAAATCAATGTTCCGGCGTGACCAATACCTACCCACCATACGAAGTTGGTGATATCCCAACCCCAACCTATTGTCTTGTTCAGGTTCCACTGGCCCGTACCATATATTACCTCCATGGTAACAGAGAGGATACCAAAAGCAAGCATCGCCGCTGAAATAAGAAATCCAATCCACCAGAGTCTGGATGGCTTGGCTTCTACGGGACGGCAAATGTCTTCTGTTACCTGGTGGTAATCCTTTTCGCCTTCAACCAATGCTGGCCTTACCTGTGATTCATATCTGAGTAATGACATAAGCGGTTATAAAAATTCAAATAATTAAGTTCTCTTTATTAATGTTGTGCTTCAACTGCTTTTGGTGTTGATGGCAATGTGCTATCAGCTTTATGACCCTCTTCTTTATGCTCAGCTTCCTTATGCTTTTCTCCACTATGGTTACCTACCCAATGTTCGTCAACTTCATCTGAATTCCTCACTTTTGCAAGGTAGGTGATGTTGGGCAGCACATGCAGTTGTTCCAGTACATAAAAACTACGTTGTGTATTTTCGTTGCGTACTTTATTTAACTGGCTGTCCTTATCCTTTGCATTACCAAACACAATGGCATTTGAAGAGCAAGCTGTTTGACAAGCCGTTTTTGCATCCCCGTCTTTCAGTATCCGATTCTCTTTCTTTGCATCTAATTTCGCTGCCGCCAATTTCTGAAAACAGAAGGAACATTTCTCCATTACACCTCTTGAACGAACGGTAACATCAGGATTCAATACCATTCTCGTCAGGTCATCATTCATTTGCTCTATCACACTATCCAGCTTACCTACTAATTGCTGGTCTCTGTTATCGGGGAAACTATCAGCCCCTGTATAATCTGCCCAGTTAAAACGACGTACTTTAAACGGACAGTTATTGGCACAATATCTTGTGCCGATACAACGGTTATAAGCCATCTGGTTAATTCCTTCTGAGCTATGGTTGGTAGCTGCTACAGGACACACATTTTCACAAGGTGCATTATCACAATGCTGGCAAAGCATCGGTTGAAATACCACCCCTTTCAGATTATCAGGATCTTTGTGGTCGGAAATAAAATAGCGGTCAATCCGCAACCAGTGCATATCATGATAACGCAATACTTCTCTTTTACCAACAACAGAAACGTTGTTTTCTGCACTACAAGCCACTACACAAGCTCCACAACCAAAACAGGCATTCATATCAATGCTCATTCCCCATTTTATACCCGGCTGCTCATGCTGCGGATATAAAGTAGCGTTGCGGAAATCTTCATTGGATTTTGCATAATAGGCATCCTTCAATTCCTCTCTCCACTCAGGAATTACATTCGGCTCCTTTTTGAAAGAAGCCAGTGTGGTCTCTCTTACTACTTCTTTGCGGTCTTCGTAAGAGTTATGTATTTGCGTCTGTGCAATTTTATATTTCTTATGCAGATTGGTAGTTGTCGCACCGGTTACATAATTATCAACTGTGCTGCCGTTATAAGTTGTAAATCCATACACATTTTTACCGATTCCGGCGGCAGTTACACCCATTGCTTCACTTCTTCCATATCCAACGGCGATGGCAATAGTGTCGGCATTCATTCCGGGCAATACTAATATTGGTAATTCAATTTTGTTTTTACCAATCGTTATTTCAATAACCGGTTTCTGCGGATAATATTCGTAATCAGTATTCAGTTTAATGCCCAGTTCATCTGCTTTTTTCATGGATATCAAAGCATAGTTGTCCCATGTTGCTTTAGAAACGGGGTCGGGTAATTCCTGTAGCCAGGGGTTGCCGGCTTGTGAACCAGTACCGATAGAAACTTTTTGATAAAATACAACTTCAGTGCCTGTTGCTTTTTTATATCCTTCAATAGCTGTAGTGGCAGCAGCAACTGCACCGCCATTATATCCACCACCTGCGCCAGTTGTAGCAGGCTTTGTAGTCACTCCATCCTGCAGTGCTTTATTGAAAGCTGATTCCGAACCAAGGTTCTCAGAACGAACCCAGTATTCCTTAAAATAAGTTTCGTAGTCCTGTGTGCTTCCACTCCATCTTAATAATGATGTTTGGAAAGGACGGGTTTTAAATAACGGATATATAGTTGGCTGAAGGAAACTTACCACACCAGTTTTGGGTTCTGCATCACCCCAGCTTTCTAAATAGTGATGATTAGGAATTATGTATTCACAGAGCTCTGTTGTTTCATCCATTTTCTCATTGAATGAAACGGTCACTTTTACTTTCTTTAATGCAGCTTTGAATTTCTCAGCATCATAATAGGTGTAAACAGGATTAGCACCCTGTATCATTAACGTACCAACTGCCCCTGATTCCATTTGTGCAACAAGGTCAACCATATCGCTGTCAATTCCCTGGCGGTAGTTAACAGGCTGGTTCCAGTTAATCGTTGTGCCATTAGCACCGATTGCTGCGTTGATTGCATTGACAATTACCTGTACATTTTTATCATTACTGCCGCAAACTACTAATGCAGCACCGTTATGTGCTTTTAAATCATCAGCAACTTTTTCAATGCCGGCTTTCAATTTTGCATCACCAATTGAATCTGAACCACCGTTAACGGCTGCTAATAATGCAAGAGCAACAGCACCCGTTTCAGAAGGACGATGTGTAAAACGTTCATCAGCATTTGCCCCTGTCATACTAAGGTGCCCTTCGAATTGATAATGCTTGCTCATGGAAGGACTTTTCTCATCAATCTTTCTTCCTGTTGAATAACCTTTGGCAAACTCAACCGGGCTGAGCCAAGTACCGAGAAAATCTGCACCAAGGCTTACAATCACTTTGGCTGCGCCAAAATCATAAGAAGGAATTTTTCTTCCAAAACCACTGGCTTCATTGGCCAGCAGCATACCGCTGTAAGAAACAGCATCGTATTGTACATGCTTTAAGTTGGGAAACTTAGCAATGATATCTTTTGTAGAAGGAGAAACAATAGTTGAAGTCAATAATACTACTGAACCACTTGCTGCCTTCACTGCATCACCCACCATTTTATCAAACTGTTCGAAAGATGGAACTTCTTCAAACTTATCTTTCACCTTATGCAAAGGAAATTTTGCACGGTACATATCATATAAATCCAGCACCGAAGCCTGTGAACGGGCAGTAGTGCCGCCACCAGTATACGATGCTAAAGTATTTCCTTCAATCTTAATAGGACGACCATCTCTTACTTTCGCAACTACAGGTATTACATCACCATCCTGCACATAAGTAGTAGCATAATATTTTGCCACCCCCGGAACAAGATTTTCCGGTTTATTGGCATAAGGAATTGCTTTGCGTACCGGTA
>JANNCC010000064.1:0-20249 GCA_031386125.1 Chitinophagaceae bacterium | reverse complement strand
TTTCTGGATGTGGAAATGCCGCACCTGAACGGATTTGATTTACTGAAAAAACTGGAGCCGGTTTCTTTCGAAGTAATTTTTGTGACCGCTTACAGCCATTATGCAGTGGAAGCATTTGAACACCACGCCACCGGCTACATTACCAAACCGGTGAATGCAGAAAAATTAGCCGCTGCTGTTAATACAGCCATAAAAAGAATAGAAGAAAAATCAATTAATAAAAACCTGTTCTCGTTGCTGGAGCACAACAGCAAACTGGCCACACCGGATAAAATTCCTTTATCCACCACCAACGGGCTGGTGTTTGTAAAAATTGCCGACATCATGTACTGCGAAAGCAGCGGCAACTACACTCATTTCTTTTTGTGTGATGATAAAAAGATTGTGGTATCAAGACAATTGGGTGAATATGAAAAACTATTACCGGAAAATAATTTTACCCGCATCCACGATAAATACATCATCAACCTCAACTATATTAAAGAATATATAAAAGGCAGCGGCGGAGAAGTGGTGCTGGAGAATGGGAAGGAAATACCGGTGGCTACAAGAAGAAAAGAAGATTTTTTGGCGAGGTTTGAGAAATGGATAAAGAGGAGGGGGTGATACCGCACTAACAGCCTTAGCCTTGTTATCATTTATTGTGTTTGTTATAGGCTTTCAAAGATCGATTTCATCATTTTATACTGTTCACCGCACCTAACCTCGGTCATACCATTAAAAAATTCAACCATCTGCCCGTTTGAAGACGTTACTTTTTCTTTATATGGCTTCTTTTGAATGATGCAATGCATATACCCATAGAACATTTCTGCAAAATATTCATTGGCGTTTTGCGATCCATAAAGACTTGGGAAACTGGTATTTCTCATTTGGTCAACTAACGACAGATATGTTTCTATTGAAATTTTATTTTCCTCTCCGCCATAATAAGAAATTTCCTCAAAGACAAAGGTTTGCGTTCCTTTTCTGTGCAGTGCTGACTGATTTTGATAAAAGGCATCCTTTACAACAGGATAAGAAGCATAATCATTTTTGACTCTCCAATCGGGGAGCAAAGATTTATTAAGCGAAACAATATGCCCAAGCTCATGAACAACAATATTTTCTAAAGTCAACGCAGGGCTGTCCGAATCTTCTATTATAAATTCAATCTTTTCTTTTTCCGATACAAATTTCACGGCTGAAGCTTCTGCATCGCCAATCCAATCATTAGGAGACTGATGAAGTTTTTTTCTGTTAAGAAAGATAATGAAAGTGTTGCCGTCATCCATACACTCAGCACGGCCACTGCTATACAAGCCATCAACAATATAAATTTTGGCAACATGCTTCCAAAAATAATTCTTGATAGCAACAGGCCACTTTTCGATTTCATGGTAAAACTCCTGTATAGTTTGTTGTTCTTGTGCTGTAAGCTCTTTGAGCACTTCAACGCTTTTGTCATGGTTTACATCTTCTAGATATTCTAATACATCTTTATTTTCTAATGGCTCTATTCTTTTGACAGGATCAACATTCTCATAACCTCTCCAGTACTCGGCATTCATTATTGTATATTTCGATTGATAACCCGGTCGAACAACAGAACCTAGCGTTGTTATTTTGTAGGTTATAAAACTGGATACGGCAATTATAACCAGCAAGAAAGCAAAAAGTAAATATTTATTGATTTTCATTATTGTTGTCGATTCGCCGGTCTCAAATCTACTCATTCTTTTGAAAGGGTGAATGGAGTTGGCCCCAAACACATATACAACCCCCTCCCCCGCATATACAATCCCCCAAAAACCTCCATTTCACTTTCCCATATTTACATTGGCAATTTTAGAACTCGTTTGCCACTACTCAAAACAACTTCATTATGAAGAAACTGAAACTCCTTGGAACCGGTTTGCTCTTCTGCCTGTTGGCAAACAACCTGGCCGCCCAGATCCAACAGATAAAGATTGTAAGCTTTACCGTAAAAAACCAATTTCCGGCAATTGTTGATAGCTGGATATCAACACCAGCCGCATTAATACTGACGGCACAAAAACAACCCGGCACACAGGTAAGGGAACCAATGATGGTGCTGCAAATAAGAAGCGGTAGTGCTATTATCTGCGGCAATACGATGGCTACGGCAAAAAGGATTGACCCTTTTGATGTACGGGTTTTTAACACCGCCGATCTTCTTGGCCTGCTGGGTAATTGTCATGAGCTGAAAGCCGGCACTTATACTATCTGCGTTCAGTTTTTCAATATTGATAAAGTGGCCATCAGTCAGGAAGTGTGTAAAGATTTCAGGGTGGAAGATACGAATGTGGAATACGCACCACCTACATTGATAACACCGGATAACGGTAAGAAATTTACGGTGCAGGAATTGCAAAGTGTAGTAATGTTCCGCTGGACACCACTGGTGCCCAAGCCAAAAGAGCCGGTAACGTACAGGCTAAAAGTATGGCAACTGATGCAGGGACAAAATGGTACAACGGCTATGAGAACAAACCAGCCAATCGTTACAAAAGACGTAGATAACCTGACACAGACAACGGTGAGTGGAATTTATACTGGCCCCTGCAAACCGCCTTATCTCTGTGATTTTATCTGGAATATACAGGCATTGAACCGCAGCGGCAAACCGATGGGGAATAACAATGGCATGAGTGAGCCTTATACATTCGGTGCAATAGAGGAAAAAAGCAAAGGCCCCGATAATTTATTTCCGGAAGACAAAAAGGAATTTAAATCAGAAGAAGTAAAACAATCTGTAACGTTCCGCTGGACACCTGTTGTGCCTAAACCACAAGAACCGGTAACATACCGCTTAAAAGTTTGGCAACTGATGCAAGGACAAAATAGTACGACGGCTATGAGAACAAATCAGCCAATTGTTACAAAAGATGTAGACAACCTGACACAGGTAGCCGTGAGTGGAATATACACCGGCCCCTGCAAACCGCCTTATCTCTGCGACTTTATCTGGATAGTGGAAGCGGTAACAAGAAATGCAGCCGGTACCACACCAAATGTAATTGGTGTCAGCGATCCAACAGCTTTCACCGTAAAAGAAAGCGAAACGAAGGCATCTTTAAAAAATGTTTTTCCTGAAGACAAAAAGCAATTCACACATGATGAAGCCATAAAACCAATCACCTTCCGCTGGACACCGCTGGTGCCTAAACCGCAAGAACCTGTGACGTATCGTTTAAAAGTCTGGCAACTGATGGCGGGACAAAGTGCTACACAGGCTATGAGAACAAATCAACCTATTGTAACAAAAGATGTGGCGGATATTACCGAAGCAACAGTGAATGGAATATACACGGGCCCTTGCAAACCTCCTTACCTCTGCGACTTTGTCTGGAATGTGCAAGCCCTGAACCGGGAAGGCAAACCACTCGGCAGCAACGATGGTAAGAGTGAAGAATGGAGTTTTGGTGCCACCAGCCCGACAGGAATAATTACTCCACCGAAAAATGTGCTGCCGGAAAAGGATAGACAGTTCGACGCAGAAGAAGTAAAACAACAAGTGAAATTTCAATGGACAGCCGTATCGCCAAAACAAAACGAAGCGGTTACCTATCGCTTAAAAGTCTGGCAACTAATGCAGGGGCAGAATGGAACAACTGCCATGAGAACAAATAAACCAATTGTAGAAAAAGACGTAATGAATGTAACAGAGGCAACAGTGGCAGGCTTATACACCGGCCCTTGTAAACCTCCTTACCTCTGCGACTTTATCTGGAATGTGCAGGCATTAAACAGGGAAGGCAAACCGCTTGGCAGCAATAACGGTAGCAGCGAACCAACCATGTTCATGATTTCGCAGTACATAATTCAATTAGATAGTATAAAAGTATTGTGCACTTCCACGCCGGGTGTTTACTCCTTCTCTTACACTATCAGCAATGTAAATCCCGGAACGGCAAACCTAACCAACTTTGCTATCACCTCCAGTGTGCCTGCAGGTGCTACAATGGGTATTTTTTCTCCGCCAATCGGAACCAGTATTGCCAGTGGAAATCAATTAACCATAACCGGAACAATCAACGCAGTTCCCAACTTATCCAGCATTTGTATTGGAGCTGAAATTACAGATGCAGCAAATAATTTCTGGAAGGCATCAAAAGATACCTGCACACCAGTGTTGCCCTGCAAATGTGATGTGTGCGATAGTGTGAAAATTGAAGTGAATCCAAAAGAAGAAATCAAATTGGATACCGCCGGAAATATTATACAGAACAACACCATCACCATAACACCGAAACCGGTGAAGAGTGTAAAAGCCGAACTGGTGTACTTCGAATACAAACCAGAAAGTGATGACTGTATGATTTGTAACAAAGACAGTAAAACCTACGGAAACTTTATTGGCGCAACCGCTGGTTTAGTTTCTCCTACCATTCCGTATGGCCACACAGTAAACTGGGCGCCTAACGGGCAAATGGTCTCTAACGCAGGACTGGGCTTTGTCATCAGTATGCCGCCAACAGTAAAGTGTTGTGCAGCCCAGGTGAAATGGTGCATACGATACGTAGTCACTTTCGCCGATTGTACGGTCTGCAATAAACTTGTTTGCTATACTTATAACAAAAAATGTGATTGTAAATAAAGCCAACCACCAAAACAAACAATCATGAAAAAACTTATTTATATAATCACAGCGGTCTTAATCACAGGAAATGCTTTTTCACAAGTAAGTACCTGCTGCCCCGAATTCAGTCTGAGACAATTGGGTACCATCATGCCTTGTGAAGGAGACAGTACTTGTAAAGAAAGCCATAACGGAAATCCCGGTGGCGGTTCATCAGTAGAAAAAATAACGGCGTGTAAAAACAGCGTACAAACGTATTATGTGTTCCCCAGCCTGCCCGGCTTTTCTTATATCTGGACAGTTGTAGGCGGCACACCCACTTCCTTTAGTGGCAACCCTGCTGTGATAACATGGGGAAACACCAGCTCGGGTTTTATACAGGTCATTATCAGTGATACAAATAGCAATTGCAGGGACACCATTACCAGACAAGTTTGTTTGTTGAATTCACCGGTGGCTTCGTTTACAGTTGCACCATCAACAACTATTTGTGCAAACAGTACTCCGATAATATTTACCAATACCTCTGCCGGTGCAAACAGTTACAGTTGGAATTTTGGTGATGGTTCTGGTTCTTTAGCAATGAATCCGCCACCACATCTTTATACCACACCCGGTACTTACACGGTGGTGCTTACTGTTTCCAATGGCGGCGGCGGTGGCAATGGCCCTGCTGGTGAAAGTCGCTGCGGTTGTACTGATACGGCAACAGCCATAATTACTGTGCTGGCAGGAACCGGCCCGGTAATTACACCAAGCTGTAAAAGAATGTTGTGTCCGGGTGATACAGCAACCTATTGTGTAAGTCCGGGTTGTGCACCGTTCAACTGGACGGTGAACGGGGGAACGATTATTAACAATGCCGGATCCTGTATCACCGTGCAATGGAATGCAACACCACCGCTTACGTTGCCTGCATTCGTTTCTGTTACTACAGGATGTGGAGGTATATGCGGCAGTTCTGCCACACTTAATGTTCCGGTGCTATGGAATAATATGCCTATCAGCGGACCAGACCCAGTTTGTGTAGGAACAACAACAACATATTCACTACCCACCATGCCGGGTACATTCTATACCTGGACGGTAACCGGTGCCGGAGGTGGAACTATTGTTGGCCCCAATATAAATACTCCAACAATAAATGTGCAATGGAACGGCCCTCCGGGTAATGCAACAATTACCTGTAACTATAATAATCCTTATTCAGGCTGTAGTGGTTCATCAACAAAGACAGTGAAAGTCAGAAGGGTATTTAAAATTACCGGACCAAATCCTGTTTGCACCGGAACACCAGCTTATTACAGTGTTAGTGGTGGTGGATTAGCCGATTGGAACATCGTTGGACCAACAGGATATACCGTCGCTGGCTCGATGACCAACTCAACCGGCATTACAGTAAACTGGACAATGGCCGGCACTTATACTATTACTGCTACGCCGACTACAGCTACCGCAGCTAATTACTGTAATCCGAATTCTGTAATTAGCGTTGTGGTGAAACCGACTCCTGTATTGACGAATATTATTGGACCAATAGCTGTTTGCCCCGGCTCCTATTATACATATAGTGTTACCAGTAATTTGGCTGGTCCATTTGTATGGACACCATCTGCCAACGGAACTGTTATTTCACAAATGGGTGCCAATAATGATTCGGTGATTGTGCAATGGACATTAACAGGCCCGCATTCATTATCTGTATCACAAACAGTAAACGGATGCACAGGTACAAAACAATTAACAGGAATTAATAATGTACCGGCAGTTACTATTACTGGTACCGCCAGTGTTTGCCGTGACCAGACTCCGCATCCAACGTACACAGCCAGTGGTGGCTTGCCTGCCGGAAGTTATACATGGGCCATTGTGCCGGCAGCAGCAGGAACAATAACAGGTGGACAGGGAACAAATGCAATTACTGTATTATGGCATGGTGCTGTTTCTCCGGGAACAAGCACTGCTAATGTAAGTGTAGTAGTTTGTAATTATGCGCCAGTGCTTTACCCGGTAACGATTACTACGCCACCGAACGTAACAGTTTCAAAAACAGGAAGCCTTTGCACATTGCCTGGAGTAACACTTTCTGTTAGTCCGGCCTTACCTTGCTATCAATGGTATTTGAATGGAGTGGCTATCAGTGGTGCCAACTCGCCAACCTATGTTGCTACAACGTTTGGATATTATACTGTTAAGTGTCCGTCACAATGCAGCGGCTATGGCGGTATTTATGTGCCAAGAGAATATATTCCGAATGTTTCCATCAGTGCCAATAATAAATTGGGCTGGTGTCCTGGAGAAACAATAAATGTCACACTGCTTTCAGCTGCCAGCGGCGGGTGTAATTATCAGTGGTTTCAAAATGGATTACCGTTTGGGCCACTGTCCCCGACGAACTCTCCATTGAATGTAGTAGCAGCAGGAAGTTATTACCAGGTAGTAAGTTGCGGCAATTGCAAAGACACTTCCAATGCTATTACTGTGTATGTTCTTCCGATTTGCGGTCCCGCACCGGGTTGCGATTTTTCTTATATGCCCGTTCCTGCAAACAATAATATTGGTAAGGCAGGGCCTGCACCAATTGCTAATCCAACAGAGGAAGCCCCATTTACAGCCACATTGAACATTGGCACACCTATAAACCTTTGTAATAACCCGCAATTCTCGGCCATTTACAGTTTTTCCGGAGGACATTCATTGAACTCAGGTATTCACTGGAACTTTGGTGATGGAGGCACTTTCTCCACCACACCAAGCGGAGGACTAACTCCTGTACATACTTATACATCTGTGGGTGTTTATGTTGTTACGGCTTCTGTACAGGTAAACTGTCCGCCACCACCTACACCGCATATCTGTACTCTTATAGACACTATTCATTACACCGTTCCTATTGCTGCAAACTTTGGTGCCAGTATTAATTGCGATAAAGTATATCTCAGTAATTTATCAACAGTCATTTCTGGTTGCAGTATTTCTAATTATGCATGGAGTGCAACAGGACCCGGCAGTATAACTTTCAGCAACCCTGCTGCTGCAAGCCCTGTATTAACCGTTGGCGCATCCGGTACATATAATGTTACACTGACAGTTACATCAAGCTGCAATGGTTGCACAGCAACGATTACTCTTCCGGTAACGGTAACACTTCCGTCCGCAACCTTCACAGCACCGTCACCTGTTTGTGCAGGAACGCCTATTGCTTTGAATGCACCGGGCGGCATGACCAACTATCTTTGGAATTTTGGCGATGGTTACACTTCTTCTTTACAAAATACCACCCATGCATTTGGATTAACACCACCGAATCCTACTATTAGTTTAACAGTAACCAATGCACTGGGCTGTATTGCAAACTTCTCTGTGCCGATTTCAGTTATTGCACCACCGGCATTAAACATTACACCACTGCAATTGATTTGCCCTGGTGCAACAGCAACGATTACTGCAACCGGTGCCAGCTTCAGCACTTATGATTTTTATCATAACGGAGTATTGGTGCAGAGCGGTGCTTCTAACACCTACACCTCCAGTGCCATTGGAACTTATTATGTAATTGGAAATACCAGCAGCGGTGGTTGTGCAGTTAAAACGGTGAACACCTATGTATTTAATAAACCCAATCCTGTTGCGGACATACAGGGAAGTTCTGTTGCTTGTATGATTAGTGGTTCCGCCAATATTTATTTATATAATATTATAAACGATCCAAACACCACTTATTCCTGGAACCTCCAGGGAAATCCAACAGTTCTTTCTAACCTGTTTGATTTGAATATCGCTGTTAATGTAACAGGAAACTATAGTTATATATTAACTGCTACCGGTGCCAATGGTTGTATAGCACGGGATACTTTCTGTGTGGTAGTGGGAGAGTCACCGGTTGTAACAGTTGTACCATCAACAGGCGGAGCCATGTGTGCAGGCACATTACATACATTCACCGCATCTGCCACACCGGCTAATCCCAACTATATTTATCAGTGGAGTAACGGAGCAACAGGAACAGTCATGAGCACATCGCTGCCCGGCATGTATATGGTGATGGTAACCAATCCTGCCAATGGGTGTATGGGCTCAGCTTTTGCGGGTATCATTAAACCAAGGCCATCTACCATACTTTTTCCCGTGGGTTGTGATACGCTTTGCGATTCTGATTCTATTATTCCTCCATTGGCGATGGGCGGGCCGATTGGTCCGGGTAGCTATACTGTTCAGTGGTTCTTAAATGGAAACTACGGAACGCCAATTTATACCGGCCCGGTATTAAACCTGTTGGCCAATATCCCGCCACTGATTTATGGTATGAATAATATCTCCATCGTTGTTACTTACAATGGATGCAGTGATACATCCAATGCCTATAATTTATTTATTAAGAAATGCGATAGTTGTGATTGTAAAGAAAGCTCCTGGGGTGAAATATACGGGCAACCCGGTGAAGTAAACCCGGCATTAATAAAAAAAACCGGGGCGAAAAACAAAGTAAATGCGGCCAGCCTGAAAGCAGCAAACATAACGACGTATAATTGCGGCGGCACTTATACACTTAAATGCAAACAGCCTTTTACTATTTATGCCAACTATAACTGTAAAGACACACTCTGTCCATCTAAGGTTACGTATTCATTGCAACCCCCAACAGGTCCGGCACTCACCGGCAATGCGCCGGTAACATTTACGCCAGCTACAAGCGGTACTTACACCCTTACTTTGTACGGCTGGTGCGATAATAAAATTTGTGATACCTGCATCATAACATTTAAAGTAACCTGCGATGAGTGTGATTGTAAAGGAAGCAAATGGAATGATATAACATTGGTACAACAGACGAATAACACCAACCCCCCGCCGATAGATAAAGCAATAGCTAACAACAGTGTCGTTATTAACCCGGTAAAATTAGCCTGCAATAAAACCTATGATGTAAAATGTAAAACATCTTATACGGTAAATGCCGGATACACCTGTGTTGGTAATAACTGTAAGGGTTCCGTGCAGTATGTGTTTACGGGACCGGCAGGAACAAGCAGCGGAACAATGCCGCTAAGTTTCAGCCTTACTCTAACCGGTACTTACACACTTTCCTTGTATGGCTATTGCGGCACTACTAAATGTGACAGTTGTATAATTAAATTTAAAGTTGACTGTCCGAAGGATACAACCTGCTGCCCGTATAATATTACGGTAAGCAATCCGACAACTACGTTAACAACACTATCATCACCACCGGCAACTATTGCTAATACTACTTTTAATATATCGGGACCACCGGGTAATTTGTTTACAGAAATGAGAGCCGAAGTAGTGGACTATGTGCTAACCAGTAATTACAATAACGAATGTATTAATTGCAAATCTTATCCATACTCATGGGCAAGTATGTACCAGCCCGGTCCTGTTGGAACTATACCGCCGAAAATAACAATGTATAACAGCACTGTTCCGGCCTTCAATCCATCAGGTGCGGGAATGTATCAAAACCCAAGAGAAGTAATATGGAATAGCACAGCACCGTTTACTTTACCATCATCTGTCAATCTTTCTTTCCTGTTGCCGCCAATATCTATTATTGAATGTTGTGAACTGACAGCAAAGATTTGTGTGAAATTCACTTTCAGGGATAATAACTGTAAGGAGTGTGAAGTGATTGTTTGTTTTACCGTAACCATAAAACCCGGCGGAGGCAATGGGGATAAAGCATGTAATTGCAGTATCAAGCCGGAGCTGAAGTGGGAAGGCGGCAGTAAAACAGTTAGCTGCGGCGAAACTGTGACACTATTCCCCGGAGTAATACCGGTAACAATGTTCCCTAATTTTGAATGTAAAGACGGTAATGGTAAAGATTGTAAAAGCACAGCACCGACTGTTACAATTAAAAAACCAAATAATACGACGCAGACCTTAACCGGACCTAATTACAATTATACTTATACCTTGGCCATGCCCGGCACTTTTGAATACACCATAGTTGGACTTTGTAATGGCAAAAAATGTGAGTGTAAATTTTATGTAGTTAATCCTAAATGATAAAAGGAATGAATACCAAAACCAACATACTGCTTTTTTTTATTGTAATACTGTTATCCATTGACAGTATTGCACAGGATACTGCCGGAAAAAAGAATCCATTCTCCATCAGCGGTACGGCGGGTGTCAGCTATGAGCATTATGGCCTTAGCCGCAAACCATCCGGGTGGACCGGCTTTACTCCCCGCAAACCCTGGAACCAGGTACGGTTTAATTTTTCTCCGGTAATGAAATTCGGAAAAAAGTTCTCCCTGCCTTTCAATTTCAATTTTGCGATGAAGCCCACCAACTTTGCAGGACCCTATAGCGGTTTGCAAAAGCAAACCTTTGGCCAGTTCATTATTAACCCGATGAATAGCTTTGGTTTAAACCCTAAATTTAAATCAACAGAATTGCTGCTCGGCACACAGTACTTGAATTATTCTGATTTAAGTACTGGTGATATTGGCGTTTTCGGGGCTGGTTTTGATATTCGCCCTGGCACTTACATCTTAAAATTTTTTACAGGCTTATCACAGCAAGGGGTGAATTATCTCTCCGGCCCACCTACGGTGAATGGTGCCTATAAAAGAAAAACATGGATGCTTTCGCTTGGCAAAGCAAACGAGGGAAAATATGAGTTGGCCTTTAATTTTGTAAAATCAAAAGACGAAATCAACTCTGTTGTCACGCCGCCGCTTACTATTAAACCACAGGAAGGATTTACGACAAGTTTTGCCGGAAAAACATTTTTTAAAGGCGGGTGGTTTGTTAATGCAGAAGCGGCGCAGTCATATTACACCAAGAACCTGCTCTTGCCCGAAGACACCAGCAAACAATCGTTCAAACCATTTATTACCGCCCACACCTCAACGGTAAAAGATTATGCAGGTGACTTTGGTTTTGGCAGAAAGTCAAGGAATTTTGATATTGGTGCAAAACTGAAATATGTCGGCGCAGGATTTCAAACGCCGGGCTATCCGTTTATGCTTCCTGACAGGTTTGATTATACACTAAACACAAGATTTAATGCCTGGAAAGATTCAACCGGTGGCTATAAGATGAATGTGGTGGCCAGTGTTGGTAAACGGGTGAACAATGTCAGCAACACTACACTAAAGGCAGAACAATTTATCGCCAACCTCAACTGGTTTACACAATTCAATGAACATTGGAACCTGAATATAAGTTTCAACAATTTTGGATTTGAAACGCCCAGCGGCCTGAACCCTTATGGCATCAAAAATGTAAGCAACGATTTTGGGGTGAACCCGTCATACACCTGGGGAAATGATAAAGTGATTCACCTGATGAGCCTGAACTATAATTACAGTAAGTACGATGAAAGAGATGTTATAACGGCGATAGTAACATCCAACAATACGCATACCGCTTTATTAACGTATGTGCCTGCATTTTTAACCAAAAGCATTTCACCGGATTTCAGCCTGATGTATTTTTATAATTCGATGCCCGGTTTTAAGTTAACACTCATTACTTTCAGCAGTGGATTGGGCTGGTCGGCATTAAAAAAGAAAATGAACCTGCGGGCACAACTGCAATACAATTATTCTAAGACCAACAGTTTTAAAAACAATAATAACCTGGTTGCATCATTGAACAGCGATTGGAAGGTTTCGAAGAAGCTGACATGGACTACTTTCATCAGCACCAACCAATTTAAATACGGGAATGAAATAATACCAAACAATGCCAGCTACCTGGAAACGAATATCCGTACCGGGTTTCAATACAGGTTTGGAAAATAAAAGAATTTATTATGAAAAAAATATTTCTAATAGCCGCCATTTGCTTTACCAGCCATATATGCCTGGCACAGTTTAACACCACATTGGTAGTCAGTCCCAACCCACCGGGTAGCATACTCAGTTGGAGTGTTAAAGACTTGGCCTATATTATTAACGGGTCTGCCACCGGTGTTACAAGACAAGCAGTGATAAAAGCAACATTGAAAACAACCGATGGCACAGTAGCTGCCACAACCAATCTTGCAAAAGCCAAAGTAATAACGGCGGGTGCAGGAAACCTTGTCTTATATGCTGCTGATGTAATACCGCTGGAAGCAATGGTCTTTAATGGCAAATACAAAACATCAATGGATAGAAGCGGCAAACTCCCTGCCGGCACTTATCAGCTCTGTGTGCAATTAGTAACACCAGTTGACTTTCTTCCTATCAGCGAGGAACGATGCCGGGTTTTCACCCTTGCTTCTTTTCAATTACCCATACCAATGATGCCGCCCAATGAAGAGGTGATAGAAGCAGCAAAAGCACAAACTGCCATCACTTTCCGGTGGACACCAGTGACACCACGACCGGCAGAACAGTTAAAATATATTGTAACCGTATTTGAAGTGTTAGACAGGCAAACACCGATGCAGGCATTACGCAGCAACCAACCATTACTGACAAAAGAAATAATTGCCACCACACAATTTATCTGGCAACCGCAACTGTCTTTTATTAAAACAAAAATCTGGACAAACGATGCACCTGCCGATTCATTAACTGCCGGTAATGATAAAATGGCGTTGGATTCAATTGATGCCACCACTTTTATCTGGACCATTCAAACCCTTGACAGCCGGGGTGCTCCTTTCGGAGATGGCAATATCAATGGCGATGGCATCAGCGAACCCAATGTGTTTACAGTGATTGCAGACAGGCGAAAAATAAAAACGGGGCTGCCGGCCCGCATTATTTACCTGGACAATTTCCGGAAACTGAAACCCGGACAGCAAATAGCTTTCCCTCCCATTAATAAAAATTGAGCAGGAAAATAAAAAGAGAGATTCACTCTCTCTTTTTATTTTTACACCAATGCTTTACAAAAAATACCTCACCAAAGAGCAAGGGCTGCAAAAACTAAAGCACTACTGTGCTTACCAGGAACGTTGCCACAGCGAGGTAAAGGAGAAATTATACAATCTTGGCATCTGGAAAAAAGACCACGATGAAATTATGGCCACACTCATTGAAGAAAATTACCTGAACGAAGAGAGGTTTGCTATTGCTTTTGCCGGAGGCAAGTTCCGGATAAAGCAATGGGGACGGATAAAAATAAAATATGAACTGAAACAGAAGCAGGTAAGTGAATACTGTATTAAAAAAGCCCTGAAGCAAATTGAAGAAGAAGACTATTTAAAAGTGCTGAATAAACTGGTAAAAGAAAAATATGCTTCGCTGAAAAGCGAACAATACCTGGTAAGGGAAAAAAAGACGATGAATTATTTGATGGGGAAAGGATTTGAAACGGATTTGGTGAGCACAATACTTACCGCTATTGTAAAAAAGGGATGACCTCTAAAGAGACAGCTTTATTACTGAATAGGCGCTGTAAAAGGCAATAAAACTTAATTTTTTGTGATAAAAAAATTTACTGTGGACCTCAATGATGGTCTTGAAAGAATTGCCGATCCCTTTGTATCGTTGGATTGGCGACAGGATGGTTGATAATTTGAAAAGCAGATTTCAATGGGATAGAACGAATACGAAATGATATAGAAGATAAGTATGCTGCCAGCTGCTAATAAATTTACTCCGGGTAATTTTTTTTAATATTAAGAACTGCTATTTCAAAACATTTCTTTCTGCTATTTTTTTTGAAGCGGAATTATTGATCTCTATTACCTTCATTCTTATGGGATATTATTATACGAATGTATTAGTATTCTTTAATGCGTTTGTATTGAAACTGAGGAGCTTAACAATGCTGGTTACATTCATTTTTTTTCCTAACTTACAAAAGAAAGATTCTTGGCTATCGGAAGTGCTTCGCAACTAAATCAGTCGTTTATGAAATTTAAACTAACAACTGATAAATATTTTATAACAGGCATTGCGCTGCTCCCTGTTTCTAATCATGACGCTAAAAGGATAAATGATACAGGGCATTGGCAATCGTCTGCCAGCAAAGTATTGTATTAAACAAAAAATCTGCCCATAAGTAGAATTATAATTAAAAAATCCTGTTTATGCCAAAAGCAATACAGCCTGATTTTAAGTCCATTTTTGAATCAGCCCCGGGCCTTAACCTTATTCTTTTGCCCGACTTAACCATTGTTGCCGTAAGCGATGCTTACCTGCAGGCTACTATGACTAAGCGAACAGACATAATTGGCCACCATCTTTTTGAAATTTTTCCTGACAATCCTGCTGACAGCATCGCCACAGGGGTTTCCAATCTTCGCTTTTCATTAAATTATGTAGTAGAGCATAAAACTGCTCACACAATGGCAGTACAGAAATATGATATCCGAAGACCTGATGGAACATTTGAAGAACGATATTGGAGTCCTATCAATAAACCGGTGCTTGATTCAAGCAATGCAGTGGAATACATTATACACCGGGTGGAAGACATAACAGAATTTATCTTGGCGAAAAAGGAACAGGCAGATAAAGAAGGTAACGTAGCTGTCTTACAACTACAGATTGAAGAGATGGAGATAGAAACCTATAAGAGGGCACAGGAAATACAGCAGCTAAATGAACAGCTACTGACTGAAATAGAAGAAAGAAAGAAAGCAGAAGATAAGCTGATAGAAATGAACCAGGGGTTGGATCAGAAAGTGTTGGAAAGGGCTGGCGAACTTCTAAAATCAAAAAATGTTTTATCAGAAACCCTCGAACGGATTACCAATGCATTTGTAGGCTTAGATAATAACTGGTGTTATACCTACATGAATAAAAAAGCCGGTGAAATTTTTAACCGTGAATCCCAAACCATGATTGGTAAACATATCTGGACCGAATTTCCGGAAGGCATTAACCAGCCATTTCATAAAGCTTATTACAAGGCGATGGAAATCCAGCAATATATTTATCTGGAAGAATATTATGCACCTTATGACCTTTGGTTCGAGAATCATATTTATCCATCACCTGATGGCTTGTCCATTTTCTTTTGGGATATAACGGAAAAGAAAAAATCGGAAGAAGCACTAAAAGAAAAAAATAATTTTATTGAAAGTATCATTAATCAATCTCCGGATATTATTTACATCTACGACATTGAAAAGGCGAAAAATATTTATGTAAACGAAGGCATACAAATGAATCTGGGATATACGACTGAGGAAATTAAGCAAATGGGCGACCAGGTAATACCTATCCTGATGCATCCGGACGATTTTGACTATTATCTTTATAACACGTATCCGAAATACGAAGCACTCAAAGACAAAGAGATCATCACCCATGAATACCGGATGAAAGACAAAGAGGGGAATTGGCATTGGCTTCTCTCCAAAGAATCCATTTTTTTAAGAAAGCCCGACGGTAGCCCTAAACAAATTTTCGGCGTTTCAACAGATATTACGGAAGGCAAAAAAGTAGATTTGCTTCTTTCCGGCGAAAAAAAGGTATTGGAAATGATTGCCGCTGAAAAACCTTTGCAAGAGATTTTAGATACTGTTGCATTAAACTATGAATCCTATTCCGATAATGCACTTTGTTCCATTTTATTGTTAGATGATGAAGGAACTCATATACGGCATGGCTCAGGCCCCAGCTTGCCCGATGCGTTTAATAAAGGGATTGAAGGGGAGCCAATCGGTCCTGTTGCTGGTTCCTGTGGCACGGCTGCTTACCGGAAAGAAAGAGTAATTGTGTCAGACATTGCCACCGATCCATTATGGGTAAACTATCGGAATTTTGCACTTGGTTTTGGATTAAAAGCTTCCTGGTCTACCCCCATTATTAATACCGAAGGGAAAGTGTATGGAACTTTTGCCATTTATTACAGAGAATGCCACACACCTGTTGAAACAGATTTAAGATTAATTGACCGGGCTGCTAACCAGGTAAAAATTATATTGAAACGTTACTACAACGAAGCCCAGATAAAAGAAAGCGAAGAAAAATACCGCACACTGGTGCAGCAAGCTGCCGAAGGAATTTTTATAGCAGATCTGGAGGGAAATTACCTGGAAGCGAATGATAGCGCAGCAAAACTTACCGGTTATTCGGTAGAAGAGTTGAAAAAAATGAATAACAGAGATATTTCAGACCCTGAAGAGTTGAAAAAAAATCCTATTAAGCTGGAAGAAATAAAAAAGGGCAACCCGGTACTTACTGAACTGGTTATCAGAAGAAAAGATAATACACCTGTTAATGTGGATATCAGCGCCAAATTAATGGATAATAACAAAGTGATTATCATCATGAGGGATGTTACCGAACGCAAAAAAGCAGAAGAAGAATTGCGCTTAAGTGAGAGCCGTACAAAGAAAATATTTGAAGCCGGTATGATTGGTTTTATTTTTTGGGATGCTAATGGAGAAATATTGGATGCCAATGATTTCTTCCTGGAAATGACAGGATATTCTAAAAAAGATCTGACGGAGAAAAAGATACACTGGAATAAAATGACACCGCCGGAATATGCAGAACTGGACCGTCGGGGACTTGAACAAATAGCCCTTACCGGAATTTGCCAGCCATTTGAAAAAGAGTATCTCCGCAAAGATGGCAGCAGGCTGCAGGTATTATTGGGCGCTACTTCATTTGACGGAAACAGCCCCGAAAAGGGAGTTGCTTATGTAATGGATATCACCGAACGAAAAAAAGCAGAGCAGTCACTTACAGAAAGTGAAGAAAAATACCGCACACTGGTAGAGCAGGCATCCGATGCCATTTTTATAGCCGATACCAACGGCCGGTTTATTACCGTGAATACCAGTGCCTGCAAATTGGCGCAGTGTTCAGAAGAAGAATTATTGCAGATGTCATTCTATGATTTTGCAGTTATGGAAGATATTCAAAAAAATCCTTTTCATTTTGATGAGCTGAAGGAGGGTAAAACAGTTATCACTGAAAGAATAATGAAGAGAAAAGATGCTGTAGAGCTGAATGTGGAGATTACTGCTAAATTGCTTTCTGATGGACGGTTGTTGGCTTTTGTCAGGGATATTTCAGAACGAAAGAAAGCCGAGCAGTCTATCAGGGAAAGCGAAAGAAAGCTTCGCCTGGCACTTGATAAAATGATTGAAGGCGTTCTGATGATTGATTTCGATTTAAAATATATTTACCTGAATGACCATGGTGAAATAGTGAGCCAGTATCCGAAGGAAGAATTAATCGGGAATAAAATGACTGATAAATATCCCGGAGTGGAAAAAACAGAAATTTTTAAAGCCCTGATTAAATGTTTGAATGAAAGAGAGCCGCAGCAATTAGAAACTGAGTTTACATTCCCGGATGGAAATTCGAAGTGGTTTCAGGTGAGTCTTCAGCCTGTTGAAGAAGGGGCTTTCATTCTTTATTTCGATATTACCGAACGAAAAAAAGCAGAAGAAGCTATTTATCAATTAAACCAGGATCTGGAACAACGGGTTAAAGAACGTACAGCCGAACTCGAAAAAACAAATATTGAACTGGAAGAAATAAATGATTTATTTGTTGGCAGAGAAGCCAGGATCATCGAACTGAAAGAAGAACTGGAAGAATTAAAAAATAAACCCCGGTTGTAATGACAGGAGCAGCTCTTTAATGATGCAAACGGTATTTTTTCGAATTTGTTAAATAAAATAATTTGAAGCGTTCATGTATATCGTATTATCCATATTGGCCGAACTATTTTTTGTTTCACTGCTCATCATTTTATTTTACCGGTTAAAACCCAGGTTTGGCCTGGTACCATTATATATATTTTTGGGAGCCAATCAATATTTTCAGACCGTACTGGCTACATCTTTTTATATAAAATTTTTTGAAGATTTATTCGTCTCTCCCGGCTCGGTCATTCTTTTCAGTTCCAGCCTTTTTGCTATTTTATTTATTTATATTAAAGAGGGGGTACGCAGTACACAGGTACTTATACTGGGCATCGTACTGGCAAATTTTTCTTTAACATTATTGGCATCCATCACACACTTGCAGGAAACAGTAATGCAGGGCATCATTTCTTCTTCCGGCACTGCTCCCAATTTTTTTCATATTAATTTCCGGGTATTTGTTGTTGGCACTTTTACACTGATACTGGATGCATTCATCATTGTCATACTTTATGAGTTTTTCTTTACTAAAGTAGGGAGGCTGAATCTATTTAGCCGGCTTTTAACTACCATGCTGGTGGTACTCAACTTCGATGGGGTTGTATTTACATTGGGCAGTTTTTGGGGCAGTGCTGATCTGGAAAATAAAATTACAAGCCAGTTAGTTAGCAAATCGGCGGTGGCTGTGTTTTTTGCTGCTGTTTTATATTTCTATCTCTATTACCTGGATAAAGAAAAAAATAATGCCGGGGAAAAAGAAAAAAAAGGCAAGAAAGATATTTTATCCATACTTACTTATAAGGGCCGGTTTGAAAAATTGCAAACGGAAAAGGCAATCAGTGATGAGCAATTACAAAAAATCATTGCAGATAAAACGAAAGAACTGGAAAACTCCGTACGCCGGTTTACCATTTTATCTTCTGTCCGGGAGCTCAGGATGGATAAATTTTCATCATCTGAACAAACCAAAGAAATTCTGGTAAAAGTTAAAGCTGCTTTTGAAACAGATGTTTGCACTATTCATCTTTTAAATAATGAAGGTTTAGTGTTGCTTTCGGGCATTGGATTAGAAAGTCATGAACAGGAAAAATTCCTGGATTCAACAACTCCTTTTTTTAATGAAATTATACAGAAAAGAAAATGTCTCGCTATTGAAGATGCTGATAAAGATCAGGCGATAGTTAAAGGAAGAGAAACAGGCCTTGTAAAATTTAACTATAAATCCTCTCTGGGGGCGCCCCTTCTATCCGGAAATAAAGTAATTGGAATAATTAAGCTTTATTCCCGAACTGTAAAAAGGATATTTACAACAATTGAAATAGAACACCTGCAACTGGTAGCCAGCCAGATTGCACAGACCATTGAAAATACTCAGTTGTTTGACCAAAATGAAAAGCATAAAGAAGTATTGGTAAAACAGATTATTGCCAGAAAAAAGACAGAGGAATTAATAAAAGCCAATGCTGAACAACTTCGCCAATTAACTACCCACCTGCAAAAGATACGGGAAGAAGAACGAAAAAGAATTGGGCGGGAAATTCATGATGAACTGGGCCAGCAGCTTACCGCCATTAAAATGGATGTGGCATGGATTGATAAAAAAACCCCGGATGAAGCAAGCCCGGTAAAAAGCAAACTGAAAAATATTATTACGTTGCTGGATGGAAGTAATCAATCGGTAAGAAAAATTTTAAGCGAATTGAGGCCGGGCAATTTAGAAAACCAGGCATTGACGGAAACCATGGAATGGCAGTGCCGCCAGTTTACTGAAAGCACCGGCATTCCTGTTAAGTTTACAACTACTGAAATATCCCTTAAATTATCGGAAGAATCTGCCACCTGTATCTTCAGGGTGTACCAGGAATCACTTACTAATATTATGCGCTATGCAAAGGCAAATAACGTTTTAACTTCATTAAGCAGAAATGATGATAACATTATTCTTACTGTGGAAGATGATGGAGAAGGTTTTGATATGGCAGCGGTGCAAAACAAAAAAACATTTGGTATTTTAGGTATGAAGGAAAGGGTTCTTTCACTGAACGGACAATTTGAACTGGTTTCTGCAAAAGGGAAAGGAACAAAGATCAGCCTCAGCTTACCGTATATACATAGCCACGAAGACGCTAAGACACAAAGCAA
>JANNCC010000057.1:0-4376 GCA_031386125.1 Chitinophagaceae bacterium | reverse complement strand
GCTTTCTTTTTAGTTTGGTATCAGGAGAAGCCTGTACTCTTTTTTGTACTTCTTCTAATAACTCTTCAACTGTCAACTTACCCAAATCAACAATGTTGGATTCAGTTGTCAGTTGTCCGTTGTCGGTTGTCAGTTCTCCAGCTTCAAGAACTTTACTGTCTTCTGTTTTTTTCTTTTTATCAGATTTATTGCTCAATGGTTGAGACAACTTAGAACCATCACGGTACAGGGCATTTGCTTTTAATCCTAACTGCCAGCTCAGCAAATACGAGTCAGCAATTTCTTCCACCTTGGCTTCATGGGGTAGGTTGATAGTTTTGGAGATAGCACCACTGATAAATGGTTGCGTAGCTCCCATCATGCGGATATGGCCATGGGCATGGATATACCGTTGGCCTTTTACTCCACATCTGTTGGCACAGTCAAAAACGGGCAAATGTTCATCTTTCAATAATGGAGCTCCTTCCAGCATCATCGTTCCGCATACATAATCGTTAGCGGCTTCTATCTGCTCATCGCTGTAGCCTAATGCTTCCAGCAGGCTCCATTCAAGGTCGTTATATTGCTCAGGAGTAAAGCCAAGTCTTTGCAGACATTCTTCACCCAGTGTATATTTATTAAATACAAATCCAACTTCAAAAGCAGTCAATGCTGCCGCATCAAGGCGTTTTATTTCATCAGCAATAAATCCTTTTTCACTCAACGATTGGTGATTAATAAACGGTGCTCCGGCAAATGATGCAGAGCCTGTAGCATACTTAATAATCGCTTCTGATTCTTTTGTTGAATAACCTAAATTTTTCAACGCAGCTGGTACGGATTGGTTAATGATTTTAAAATAACCACCACCAGATAATTTTTTAAATTTTACCAACGCAAAATCAGGTTCAACTCCTGTTGTATCACAATCCATTACCAGACCGATAGTTCCTGTTGGTGCAATTACTGTGGCCTGTGCATTTCTATAACCATACTTCTCTCCCATTTCCACTGCATCATCCCATGCTTTGCAAGCAGCTTTCAATAAATAATCCGGGCAATGCTGTGCTTTTATTCCCTGTGGTTTCAAACTTAAGCCTTCAAACTCATCAGCATCATAAGCAGCAAGGCGATGGTTACGCATTACTCTCATCATGTGGGCTTTATTCTCTTCGTATCTTGGAAAAGCACCCAGCGTCTGTGCCATCTCAGCCGATGTCTTATAAGAAATACCAGTCATGATGGCTGTGATAGCACCGGCGATGCCTCTTGCTTCTTCGCTATCATAAGGAATACCACTAACCATTAACATAGTACCAAGATTAGCATATCCTAATCCCAGTGTTCTGTATTCGTAGCTAAGTTGCGCCACTTCTTTCGAAGGGAACTGCGCCATTAATACAGATACTTCTAATACAACCGTCCACAAGCGGCAGTTGTACTCATATCCTTCTACATCAAAATGATTTGTTTCTGTATCAAAGAATTTCATCAGGTTGGCTGATGCAAGGTTGCAAGCCGTATTATCCAGGAACATGTATTCGCTGCAAGGATTTGATGCTCTTATCTCACCACCTTCAGGGCAAGTGTGCCATTCGTTGATAGTAGTATTGTATTGTGTTCCCGGGTCAGCACAACGCCAGGCTGCATAAGAAATCTGGTTCCACAATTCTCTTGCAGGAATTTTCTTCATCACCCTTCCATCCATTCTTCCTTTCAGTTCCCAATCGCCATCTTCTTCTAATACCCTAAAGAATGAATTAGGAATACGAATAGAGTTGTTGGAATTTTGTCCGCTTACTGTTCTGTATGCTTCATCTTCATAGCCTGAAGGATAACCTGCAGCAATTAATGCTCCCACTTTTTTCTCTTCTTCTACTTTCCAGTTGATGAAGTCAACAATTTCAGGATGGTCTAAATCCAGGCAAACCATTTTAGCCGCACGGCGGGTAGTACCGCCACTTTTAATTGCACCAGCAGCTCTGTCACCAATTTTTAAGAAACTCATCAAGCCGGATGATGTACCACCACCGCTTAATTTTTCTCCGGCACCACGAAGGTTGGAATAGTTGGTACCAACGCCAGAACCATATTTAAAAATTCTTGCTTCCCGAACCCATAGATCCATGATGCCACCTTCATTGACCAGATCATCATTCACACTTAATATAAAACAGGCATGTGGCTGTGGACGTTCGTAAGCATTCTGCGATTTTTTTAATTGCCCATCAACCTGGTCAACATAATAGTGGCCTTGTGGCTTACCAGCAATGCCATAGCTTTCATACAAACCAGTATTGAACCATTGTGGTGAATTGGGCACACACATTTGGTTCAGGATAGAGTAAACTAATTCTTCATAAAAAACCTGTGCATCATTTTCGCCAGCGAAGTAACCATAACGGTCGCCCCATACTCTCCAGCAATTGGCCAAACGATGAGCTACTTGTTTAGCAGAGGTTTCTCTTCCCAGGCTTCCGTCAGTTTGCGGTACTCCTGCTTTTCTAAAATATTTTTGGGCAAGTATATCAGTTGCAATCTGGCTCCACTGTTTCGGTACTTCCACATTGTTCATTTCGAACACTACTTCACCACTGGGGTTTCGGATTACCGATGTTCGGTAATCATATTCGAACATATCAAATACACTCACATCGTCACGGGTAAAGCGACGGGAAAACTGCAAGCCGCTTTTTGCGGATGCCTTGGTTTTGGTAGCCATAACTAAAAAAATTCTAACGGGTTAAGTAACTAAGTAACGTACTCCGAAAATATTTTTAATTATTCCTAATTCATAGTTAGAGATATTCACATAATGTGGATAAGGGAAGACTGCTTTCCCCTGATGCAAGCCTGTGCTGGTTCCGGCGACTTTTTCACAGTGGGTAAAGGATTTGCGGATAAAAAAGTTTTGGAAAATCAATCCCGGTACACTAAGAAATTCATATTGCGTTAACATTGGTTTCAAACGCAAATGGGGCAAGGGTTTTTAAGAATTTATGCCTTGTAAGGGTTGGTATTGGCTGATTTTTTTTTAGCGGCTGGCGCAAAGCCTTTACAGAAAAGGGTTACAGTTTTATTACTCTCATTAAAAAATCAATCACAAAAAATTGGTGGTCATTTTCGTTTGTGCCAGACGTAAGAGATTCATTTTTTGAGCAGCCCTGTTATCATAATCGTTAATCATCTCTGCTACGACCGGCATATTGGGTTGTGTTGATTGAAAGAGTCGTTTTATAAGGATGTGTTTCTTCATTCTCATCAACATGGTAGTCATTTTTATGATGGTTCATTTATTATACTTCTACAGGCTGAATTATATTTCATAATAATAGTACCCGGTATTGTTGCCGGCATCTGTATTACCCGTTTCTCCGTATGTTTTATGTGTTCGTTCTTCTTAGCTGAATTATTACAGGTTAGAATAAGAAGAGCCACAGTAAAGGCTGACAATATTTTAGTATAGCAAGGTTTAAAGGGAAGTGATAACCGTTTTTTTGCGAAAAAAAGCTATTTGGTTTTCAAGTGGGCAATACCGGAAGTTTTTCGCATTTTTGCAGTAATCAACCGGTACCGGATGAAGTCAACTATTTATAACACATTGGCCGATAAGAAGCAGCAGGGGAAAAAATCTTTTGCAGTGCTGATTGATCCTGACAAGGTAAATACGGCTGTGCTGGATGAATTAATTGAGCTTTCCACGGCAGCCAAAGTTGATTACCTGTTGGTTGGTGGCAGCCTTGTTATTTCTAATCACCTGGACGAATGTGTGCAGCATATTAAGCAGAACTGCGATATCCCGGTCATTCTTTTTCCCGGCAGCCCGTCGCAGATAAGTAAGTATGCTGATGCTTTATTATACCTCTCTTTAATATCTGGACGCAATCCCGAATTATTGATTGGCCAGCATGTAGTGTCAGCTCCTTTTGTAAAACTGAGCGGCTTAGAAATAATGCCTACCGGCTACATCGTAGTTGATGGCGGTGCGCCGACCACTGTTTCTTATATCAGTAATGCAGCACCTGTACCGGCTGATAAAAATGAAATAGCCATGTGTACAGCAATGGCTGGTGAAATGCTGGGCATGAAATTAATCTACATGGATTCGGGTAGTGGTGCTAAACGTCCCATTACTGAAAGTATGATTGAAGCTGTTGCGAAACATATAGAGGCTCCTCTTATTGTTGGCGGCGGTATTATACAACCTGAGAAAGCCTACCTGAATTGCAAAGCTGGTGCCGATGTAATTGTGGTTGGCAATGCGATTGAAAAAGATGCTTCGCTGATCAAAGAAATGGCAGCGGCGATTCATTCTGTTCCTGTAAAAGCCTAACGCAAATCTTCCACCTTCACCCTGCCTGGTGTTTCCTTTCCTGCTACAATACTTTTTGAACTGA
>JANNCC010000032.1:0-9391 GCA_031386125.1 Chitinophagaceae bacterium | reverse complement strand
GCTTTGAACAGGCGGACTGAAATGAAAGTGGTTAGTCAGTAATTCAGAGTTCTCTTATATTTGAATTTTACGACACGACTATATGGATTCAGAATTGCTTTATCAGCTTGCATTAACACTTATCCCCAACATTGGCCCGGTACAGGCAAAAATTTTGCTGCAACATTGCAATGCAGAAGAAATTTTCCATGCAAAAAAAACATTTTTAGAAAAAATTGAAGGTATCGGACCTATTAGGGCAGCTTCTATTGCTGCCTTTAAAGATTTCAGCCAGGCAGAAGAAGAAATAAAATTTATAGAGAAGTATAAAATCAACCCTCTTTTTGTAACCGATGCAACTTATCCAAAGCGGCTATTGAATTGTTACGACTCCCCTACTCTTTTATTTTATAAAGGCGATGCTGATTTGAATGTAGCAAAGATTGTTGCCATCGTCGGCACAAGAAGCCATACTGACTATGCAAAACAAGTAACGGAAAAATTAGTAAAGGAATTAACAGAGCAAAATATAACAGTGGTAAGCGGCCTTGCATTCGGCGTAGATGCTATTGCACATAAAGCATCGGTAAAAAATGGATTACCAACTATAGGTGTATTGGCACATGGGCTTGACCAGATATATCCTCCTGAAAATGCTGGCCTCGCTAAAGACATGATAAAGCATAATGGCGGATTGCTGACTGAATTCAGAAGCAAATCAAAACCAGACAAACATAATTTCCCAACCCGCAACAGAATTGTGGCAGGTATGAGTGATGCTACGATTGTTATTGAAACAGGATTGAAAGGCGGCAGTATGATTACCGCAGAATTAGCTAATAGTTATAATAAAGATGTGTTTGCCATTCCCGGCAAAGTAACCGATGTAAAAAGCAGCGGCTGCAATTATCTTATTAAAAATAACAAGGCGATGCTGCTAACAGATGCCGCAGAATTGATACAGGTGATGCAATGGGAAGACAAGGCTAAGAGTAAAAAAGAGAAAAGGAGTCAAAGAGAGCTGTTCATAGAAATGACGGCTGATGAAAAGATAGTCGTTACTATTCTAAGAGAAAAAGAAACGGTGCATATAGATGAAATCAATGGCAAAAGCGGATTGAGCAGCAGTGCTGTTGCAGGGGCGATGCTGAACCTGGAATTGCAGGGAGTTATTTCCTCCAAGCCGGGTAAAATGTACAGCCTGAGTTAGTTTTAAAAATCATTTTTCTCATTTCACTCAGGAGTATATCTTTGCACATGGCAACAAGAAATTTTCCCTCCAAACAAGTATCCAACAAATTTTTCGGTGAAGGTCTGACCTTCGATGATGTGCTGCTGATGCCCGGCTACAGCCAGGTGCTGCCCCGTGATGTAGAAATCAAAAGTCGGCTCACTAAAGACATCACCTTAAACGTTCCCCTGCTGTCAGCAGCGATGGACACCGTTACTGAAGCGGCTCTCGCCACTGCCCTTGCAAGAGAAGGTGGTCTCGGAATCCTGCATAAGAATATGACCATTGAAAAGCAAGCCGAGCAGGTTCGCAAAGTAAAAAGAAGTGAAAGCGGATTGATAATAGACCCGGTTACTTTATTAGCCGATGCCACCATCGGTGATGCTTTAAAACTAATGCGGGAAAATAAGATTGGCGGCATTCCTATTATAGATAAAAACGGAAAATTAGTCGGCATCCTCACCAACCGTGACCTTCGGTTTGAAGACAATCCAAAAAGAAAAGTGAGTGAAGTAATGACCAAAGAAAATCTCTATACTGCTCCCGAAGGAACTGATTTAAAGAAAGCCGAACAACTTTTCAAAAAAACAAAAGTTGAAAAATTACCTATCGTTAACAAGCAGGGAAAACTAACCGGCTTATTTACGTACAGCGATATTTTAAAATTAAAAAGTCATCCCAATGCAGTGAAGGACCAGTTCGGTCGTTTGTTGGTTGGTGCCGGTGTTGGCATTACCAAAGATTTATTAGACAGAGTTGCGGCTTTACAAGTTGTAGGGGCCGATGTTATTGCTCTTGACAGTGCCCACGGTCACAGCAAAGGAGTAATTGCCGCATTGAAAGATGTAAAAAAGAATTTCAAAAATATAAATGTCATCGCCGGTAATGTAGGAACAGCTGCCGGTGCTAAAGCATTGGCTGATGCAGGTGCAGATGCTATTAAAGTTGGTATTGGCCCCGGTTCTATTTGCACTACCAGGATTGTTGCCGGTGCCGGTGTACCGCAACTCACCGCTATCATGGAAGCAGCTTCTGCATTAAAAGGAAAAAATATTCCGGTGATTGCTGATGGTGGCATCCGTTACACCGGCGACATGGTAAAAGCATTGGCGGCAGGTGCTAATTGTGTAATGATGGGAAGCATTTTTGCAGGCACGGAAGAAAGTCCCGGCGAAACAATTATCTACGAAGGAAGAAAATTCAAAGAATACCGTGGCATGGGTTCACTCGGCGCTATGGCTACTGGCAGCAGCGACCGCTATTTCCAGGATGTGGAAGATGATGTAAAGAAATTTGTACCTGAAGGTATTGAAGGCCGTGTCGCTTATAAAGGTTTATTGAAAGAAGTCGTGTATCAATACACTGGTGGCCTTCGTGCAGGTATGGGTTATTGCGGTGCTTCTTCCATTGAAGATTTACAAAAAGCAGTTTTTGTAAAAATCACCAACTCGGGCATGAAAGAAAGCCATGCACATGATATTGAGATAACGAAGGAAGCACCAAATTATAGTCGCAGATAATTATGCAAATTGAAGGCAACAGCATCTGTCATTTTTAAATCGCCGTTATGAAAAAACAAATAGTATTCTTCTGTACAGTTCTCTTATTCTTTTTTTCTGCTGTTGCACAAACCGATAAAGAAAAAGCAAAAAAACTTTTGCAGGAAGCTGTTCAAATTATGGATAATGGAGAGATTGACGAATCTGTTGTATTGTTGGATGCTGCCCGGAAGTTAGACCCGGATAATTATGTGTATGATTATGAAACCGGGTTTGCGTATCAATTGAAGAAGGATTATAAAAAGGCAATCAAATATTTTGAAGCCGCCACCAAATATAAAGATGCCACTGACCAATGCTACCAGATGCTGGGCAACAATTACGATCATGATGGTAACAGCAAGAAAGCTATTGAAACTTACAATGAAGGATTGAAAAAATTCCCGAACTCTGGTAAACTTTATGTTGAGCTTGGCGTGATGGCCCTGATTGCAGAAGATTATAATAAAGCCATAACGTCATGGGAAAAAGGGATTTCAGTAAACCCTGAATATGCTTCCAATTACTATCGCCTTGCAAAATTGTACTCTCTCAGTAAAGACAGGATATGGGCCATTTTTTACGGGGAAATGTTTATGAACATGGAAGTAAATTCAGACCGTACAAAAGAGATCAGTAAAATGTTGTTTACAGCGTATAAAGAGTCTATTGATATAACATCCGATACATCATCCAAAGTTGACTTTGCAAGACCGATGGTTATCACTGATTACGATCCTTCCAAAAAATTCAAATTCCCTTTCGACCAGGTGTATGGCCTGGATTTTTTAATTGGTATGACCCCTTCGGTCATTTCAAAGAAAAAAGAAGTGGATATTGCTTATCTCAATATAGCCAGAACCGGTTTCCTGGATTGGTGGTACAAACAAAAAAGAGATCAGGAGTACAACAACATCATAATAAATTTTCAAAAAAAAATAAAAGACAATGGCCATTTTGAAGCCTACAACTACTGGCTGCTGATGTCTGGTGATGAAAAGGAATTTGGAGATTGGTATGCCACTAATGAAGAAAAATTTAAAGCTTTTGCAGACTGGTTCAATAAAAATGCCATTGAAGTGGACAGCAAACATTATTTCGTAAAAACGAATATTGATTAGCTCCTCTTACTGCATTAATGAAATCACAGGTTCAGGCATGAAGCTACGAACCTGTGAATTATCTGAGCAGCTTATTCCTCCAGCACTTCAAACACTATCACCTGCTTATGGTAAGCTTTTACAATATAACCGGCTGCAATGGCGGGTTGCCATTTCGGAGCTTTCTTTAATACTCTTACTGCTTCTTCCTCCACGCCATAACCATGATTTGTCAATGCTTTAATGTCGCTTACGTTACCCTCTCTATCAACTACAAACTGAATAACGACACTGTATCTGCCGGGTGCTGCACCATTGTTTACCGGTGTTTCAGCATTCAGGTTTTTTTGTAAAAATTTTATCCAGTTACCTTCGAATTTGGCGGTAACATCAACGGTGGTTCTTATTTCTTCCGGTTCTTTTACTTCTTTAGGTTGGATTATTCCTCCCGGATCTTTACCCGGTCCATTCGGCGGATCTGCAGTAAAAATATCTGGCTTACCTTCTTTCGTTACTATATCTATTCCCGCACTGTCGAGATCATCCTGTGAAGGTGGCGGATCAATATCGTCTTTATCTACAATTACAATTTGTGTGAACTTTTCCGTTTTCATCTGCTCCTCAGGTTTTACTTCCGGCTCAGGCAATTTTTCTGGTGGTTTTAACTCTTCTACTGCCGTTAACACAATACCCGGAGGTAAATTACTTCTTCTTTCATCCTTCTTAAAAGAATTAGCAAGAGTAGTACCTGTTAGCACCACTGCCACAACAGCAATGGTAATAGATAATGCTGCCTTGGTTCTTTTCGAATCATTTTTGCGAAGCTCATAAGCTCCGTACTCTTTGTTACGGCCGTCAAAGATGACGTCAATCAGCGATGCTGATAAAATTTTGTTGGGTTCCATGGTTTATACTTTTGTTAATCAGATGGCAAATAAAAATGTTTCCATAAAATTTTATTTCTATGGAAATTTATATTGTTGGCATCGCCGCTAACAAATTCTATTTTTACAGAAATCAATTTGCTTGAAACGCTTCACCAACTTATATATAGCTATTGCTGGCGGATTATTACTCTGGGCGGCATGGCCGGTGTCATCACTCACCTTCCTCATTTTTGTAGCATGGGTGCCGTTGCTGTGGTTAGAATCAAAAGTTGAAAGTCGCAAAAAATTCTTTTGGCTTACTTACATTACCATGTTCGTTTGGAATGTAGCCACCACCTGGTGGATCTGGAATGCATCACCACCCGGCGCAGTTGGTGCTTTTCTCGCCAACAGTTTACTGATGTGTTTACCCTGGCTTGGGTTTAAGATTGCCAAAAAATGGCTGGGTGAAAGAATTGGATACATTGCTCTCATTGCATTCTGGATGTGTTTTGAATATATTCATTTGCAGGACTGGGGGTTGAGCTGGCCGTGGTTGACGTTGGGCAACTCATTCGCTACACATCCCGAATGGGTGCAGTGGTATGAGTTTACGGGTACCAGTGGCGGCTCACTATGGATATTATTGGTGAATGTTTCCTTATTCCTGCATCTTAAAAATAATATAAACAGCGAACCAGGAAAATCCTATAAGAATTTAGTTATTGCTGTCAGTTTCTTATTTATTCCCTTTGCCCTCTCCTGGTTAAGCAATAGTTTACCGTTAGTAAAAAAGGGATATAGCAAGGCATCAAACATTGTCATCGTTCAACCCAACATTGACCCCTACGAAAAAGTTTCTGAAGCCGCCGGTTCTTTTGAAGCACAATTACAAAAACTGATTGCTACCAGTGAACAACAAGTGGACAGCAATACAGCCCTTATCGTTTGGCCGGAAACAGCTTTATACACTCCTTCAAGGATTGATGAACAGGGATTGAAAGAAAATTTTTTTTTGAATCCACTCTGGAGTTTTTTACAACGCCATCCTAACGCCTCATTATTTACAGGCATTGAAAGTTTCAGGATGTTTAACACTAAAACAAAGTACTCCGAAGAATTCAGCGGTCAGCATTTTGAATCCTACAACGGTTCGATGGTGATAGATAGTTCGGGTGCACAATCATTCTATCACAAATCAATGCTGGTGCCGGGTGTGGAAACCTTACCGTGGTTCTTAAAATTTATTGATAAGTGGTTTGAGAAATTTGGTGGCACCACCGCAGGCTATGCCAAACAGGAAGAAAGAACGGTGCTGAATACAAAAGGCGGTTTCAAAATTGCCCCGTCCATCTGTTACGAAAGTATCTATGGAGAGTTTATGAGTAAGTATGTTCGTAATGGCGCCAATCTTATCTGCATCATTACCAATGATGGCTGGTGGAAAAAAACACCCGGCCATAAACAACATATGAACTATGCAAGGCTAAGGGCTATTGAAACAAAAACCTGGGTGGTTCGCAGTGCCAACACCGGCATCAGTTGTTTTATTGATCCTAATGGAACGGTCATCAATCCACAGCCTTATAATACAGCTGCTGCAATCAAACTATCCATCAATACTGGAAATACAAAAACATTTTTTGTAAACCATGGCGATATTTTATCTAAAATAATGGTAGTGCTCAGCATCTTGCTTCTTGGCTGGACTGTTACCCGTAAGGTAGCGAGAAGATATTTTAAAAAGAAAATGCCTGGTATGCGAAAATGAAATGAATAAAGAAATCCGGATAGCAGGAAAAAAAATTATTTATCGCATCACCGGCATAGGCAATCCTGTCATTCTTATTCATGGCTTTGGTGAAGATGGAGAAGTGTGGAATAACCAGGTTGAATTTTTAAAAGACAGGTTTCAGCTAATTGTTCCTGATCTGCCCGGCAGCGGCCAATCTGAAATGATTGATGATATGAGCATGGAAGGAATGGCCGAAGTAATTCACTCCATCATTCATGAAGAAAATATTGAACATTGTCCTGTTATTGGTCACAGCATGGGCGGTTATATTCTGTTGGCTTTGATGAAATCTTATTGGAATCATGTATCCGCTTTTGGCCTTTTCCATTCCTCTGCCTTTGCAGATAGCGAAGAAAAGAAAGCCACCCGCCACAAGGGCATTGAATTCATTCAGCAGCAAGGTGCTTTTCAGTTTTTGAAAACAGCTATACCAAATCTCTTTTCTCCTATAACAAAGGATGAAAAGCCTGAATTAACCGACAAACAAGTAGCTGCTTCGGACAACTTTTTTGCCCCTGCTCTCGTTTCTTACTATGAGGCAATGATACAACGGCCGGACAGAACAGAAATATTACGTAAAGCTATTGTGCCTGTGCTTTTTATCATGGGAAAATACGATGCTGCCGTTCCTTTGGAAGACGGTCTGAAGCAATGTCATCTTCCGGAAAAATCGTACATTCACATCCTCCATAATTCGGGGCATATGGGGATGCTGGAAGAGCCGGACAAAAGCAACCTGATTTTGGATAAATTTTTGCTTGAAATATAAAATTCAATTTGTACCAATCCGATTAATGAAACGTTTTTTACTAATTATAACAACCTTCTTTCTTTTATCTGCCCCTTCTTATGCAGCTCATATTAAGGGAGGATTTTTCAATTATCAATACTTGGGTCCCGGGGCTCCCGGAAATGCGAGGTATAAAATAACATTAACTGTTTACATGTTATGTACAGCAGGGGGGTTGCAAATTTCAGATCCTATTAATTTTTCCATTTTTAACCCGAGCACAAATCAGTTAGTTCAAAATCCAAGTGTTCCCAAAATCGCCGAATATCTCTTAAATAAAGTTTATGATGAACCCTGTATAACAGGAAATCAAATTGCCTGTTATTATAAGATTGTAGTGTATGAACTGGCATCAATTGAACTTCCCATAACACCAGAGGGATATATAATTGCTTATCAAAGATGTTGCAGGATACCCGGTATACAAAATGTAACGGGTAGTGGTAACGTCGGCTCTACTTTTACAACAAGAATTCCGGGAAGTTCCGTATTCCCCGGGGCGGAGGTAAATAGCAGCCCTGCATTTCTTATTAATGATACTGCAGTTGTGTGCCGGAATAGTTTTTTTCAATATTCATTCCAGACAACAGATCCGGACGGAGATTCTCTTTCCTATTCATTCTGTGATGCTTTTGAGGGTGGAAGTGTTCCAAATGCCGCACCTAATCCGGCTGCAAATCCTCCATATAATTCTGTTCCATATCAATCCCCCTATTCAGGTGCCCAACCAATGGGGTCTTCCGTTTTCATTAACCCAACAACTGGTATGATTAGTGGTATTGCACCGGATGTACAGGGAGAGTTTGTGATATGTGTTTGTGTTAACGAGTATCGAAGCGGTGTTTTAATAAGTACAACACGAAAAGAACTTCACATTCAGGTTGCAGATTGTGATCCTCTCAATGCCCAATTAGCACCAAGACCAACAACCTGCGATGGCTTTATTGTAAGTTTTTCAAATGATGTTGGCAATCCACCGGGTACTACATTCCACTGGACTTTTGGTGATCCATTGAGTGGCGCCTTAGATACTTCATTTTTAGAAACCCCTACCCATGATTATACGCTGGCAGGTGCCGGCACCTACAATGTAAGACTAAGAGTTTCCTTAGCTGGTTTATGTATTGATAGTACGGATTTGCTGGTCAATGTCTTTCCTGGTTTTTTTCCTGGATTCAGAACCACGGGGAGTTGTGTTACCAACCCTTTCCAGTTTACAGATACTACAAGGACAAATTATGGAGTAGTAGATACCTGGAGCTGGAACTTTGGTGACCTATCTACATTGGCAGATACTTCACATTTGCAAAATCCCCAATGGACTTATTCTACCGCTGGAACCAAAACAGTTACCCTTACTGTATCAAACAGCAAAGGTTGCATAAATACAGTTTCATTTCCTATTGATGTACTTGATAAGCCACTTATAACACTTGCCTTTAATGATACATTGATTTGCCTTAATGATGCACTACAGTTAAATGCAAGCGGCACCGGAGTATTTAACTGGACACCATTAATTAACATCATTAATGCAAACACCGCTACGCCTACAGTTACACCTACGAGTACCATCTGGTATTATGTAAACCTAAATAATAATGGTTGCTTGAACCGTGACTCAGTGCGGGTAAGAGTTGTAAATTCTGTTACCCTCCTTGCTATTAATGACACTACTATCTGCCAGGGCGATCCTATCCAGTTAAATGCAACTTCTGATGGGCTTACATTTAGCTGGACACCTGTCGTCAATCTCAATAATCCTAATATTATTAATCCCATTGCAGTAACTAATAATACGACAACGTATAATGTCGTTGCTTCAATTGGAAGTTGTACGGCAACAGACCAAGTAGTTGTTACAACAGTTCCTTACCCTGTAGCCAATGCCGGTGCGCCACAATTAGTTTGCTTTAATGAATCGGCTCAGTTAAACGGTTCGCATGATGGTATTTCGTTCTCCTGGTCGCCAACATCCTATTTGGATAATCCGAATATATTAAACCCTGTTGCATCGCCCCCAAGAACGACAGCTTATATACTTACTTCGTTTAATAATATCGGCTGCCCCAAGCCGGGCCGTGATACCGTT
>JANNCC010000011.1:0-2107 GCA_031386125.1 Chitinophagaceae bacterium | reverse complement strand
ACGAAAACAACCGGGTTTACTATTCATGGAAAACTGGACGGGTTTAAAGATGGAACACAGATACGGCTTGTTCAGAACGGAGAAGCTGTTGAAATGACAAAAACAAAATTGCTTCAGGGTAAATTTATTCTTAAAGGAGATGTGAAAGAACCAGTGCTTTGCTACCTGCTTATTGACACAGAAAAACCTGTTGAAATATATGTAGAGAACAGTAGTATTTCAATTAAAGCAAAGAAAGTGAACCCCCCTGTCTATGAAATATCCGGGTCAGCCTCGCACAAAGAGTTTGCAGAGTTTACAAAAACATTTATACCTATTGCCCAGGAATTAAATTCTCTGGCCAATACAGTTAATTCTACAATGCCCGGCCCTGAAAGAGACGGGCTGATGAAAACTTATACTTCTTTGCAGGAGAAACTTCAAAATACGATAGACAAATTTGTTTCAGAAAAGAACAAGTCGGCAGTTGCTGCATTTGTTTTAAGTGCTACTTACGACTTTAACCAGGATGTGGTGATGCTGGAAAAAAGATTTAACGGCCTGGATGCTGCTGTTAAAAAATCCGGATCAGGGCAACAGCTGGAGCAATTTATTTTAGAAAAAAAAGTAGGAGCCGTGGGTACTGATGCGTTGGAATTTTCACAACCAGATACCACAGGCACACCTGTATCTCTTTCTTCGTTCAGAGGTAAATATGTACTGGTTGATTTTTGGGCCAGCTGGTGCGGACCATGCCGCAATGAAAACCCGAATGTGGTGGAAAATTATAACAAATTCAAGGCAAAAAATTTTACCGTACTCGGTGTTTCACTTGACAGGCCAGGACAAAAAGATAAGTGGATCAATGCTATTTATGAGGACAATCTCACCTGGACACATGTCAGCGATTTACAATTCTGGAATAATTCTGCTGCTAAACTTTATCACATACAAGGCATTCCTCAGAATATTTTGGTAGATCCAGAAGGTAAGATAGTGGCCAAAAACCTCAGGGGTCCGGCTTTGGAAGAAAAACTTTGCGAGTTGCTCGGATGTGAGACAAAAGGCTTTTAGTTTTATTCTTCAATGCCCATCAGTTTGCTGATAGCTGACCAGTTATGCTTTCGTTGAACTTCGTATGCATCCTGCTTTTGCCTGGTTTTATTGTCGGCAAAATCTTCTAATAATTGCGCCTGTTTTTTCAATCCTTTCAGGATATTGATTATAGAACCTGCAAAATCCTGGTCTTTTTTATCTTTCAGATAGCCGCCATTCTTCAAATCCTCAAGTACTTTCACCAGGTTATCAGCTACTTTTTTCTGTGCATTCATCAGGTCACTCACTGTTACAGCATCATAGGCGTCATGTGCATATCCGTCACTGATGCCGCCAATAAGGCCATAGGTATTATACAATAGCCCGGCTGAAAAGCCACCAAAGACTTCCAGCAATCTATCTTCTCTTTCTTCACAGGTTTGGGAGAAACTATTGAAGGAGGTAGTCAATATAAAAATTGCAAAAATTATTTTTTTCATGTAGCGGCTTTTGCATACAAATTACACAGATTGTTTTAATACTACGGTCAAAAAAAGCCATACTGTTTTCAGGATGGCTTTTGCTTTATGGCGTTAGCTGCATATTACTAATTGATATCCTTTCCTTCTTTCAGTTTATCAATCATAGTCTGTATGCCGGCTTTTTGCTGCGTTGGTGCCAATGGCAATGCAAGATTGGCGTACTTCAATGCGTTTTTATAATCGCCGATGGCCGAGTATCCTCTCATCATTCCCATAAGGGTTGTAAATTCAGCAGGATATTTTTCAAAATTTGCTTTGAAAACATCGAATGCCGTTTTGCTAAATTTCATGCCAAGCAGTTGTCTTGCATACTGATGAATATCGTTCATACTTCCAAAGGGTAAAGCCTTTTGCATAACGGCTGCTGCTTCTACACCTTTTCCCAATTTCTGCAGCACTTGTGCCTTAGTGCTCCATGCCTGAAAACTATTTGCTCCGCCAAAACCACCATTGGTGGCAGAGTCGGTCCATAGCAATGCTTCTTCAAGATTTGTATTATGCTGCACACACCATTGTGCTGCCTGGTCCCAGCTTTGCCAGATGAAACCATT
>JANNCC010000393.1:0-4763 GCA_031386125.1 Chitinophagaceae bacterium | reverse complement strand
TACTATGTACATTAAAATTTACTTCGACAACAAGCCACTTTTTCTCTGCGATGAGGTGGACGAAGATTTACAGCCATATATTCATCATGATGATGCTATTTTTATTGATGAGTTGGATAGCCACATGGTTAAGTCAATGATACATCAAATGCAACTCGAGAAAATACATGCCGGTGTTTTTTATCATCCGGATCTCTCTGCATTAAAAAAAGCTTTCTATAAAAAATTTACAATCATACAGGCAGCAGGCGGATTAGTAGTAAATGAAAAAAAAGAAATACTGATGATCTTCCGCCGGGGCAAATGGGATTTGCCAAAGGGCAAATTAGACAAAGGGGAAAAATTAGAAGATTGTTCTGTAAGAGAAGTAGAAGAAGAAACTGGATTGCAAAATGTAAAATTATTATCTCCGCTTACCATTACTTATCATACTTACCATGAGGGAACAAAGTATGTGCTGAAAGAATCGCATTGGTACAATATGAAAGTAAGCGGCGAACAAAAATTAGTACCGCAGACCGAAGAAGATATACATGAAATAAAATGGGTGACAGCTAAAGAGGCTGAAAAGCTTTTTCCTGAATGCTTCCCTTCGGTAATTGATGTAATAAAAGAGTTTATGAAATAAGCCAGCTGCTTACAGCGACCGTGGTGTGGTGAAATCCCTTTTCTGTATAATGGCAACGGTTAAACGGCTTACACAAACCATCTTATCATTGTCATTATAAATCTTAATATCCCACACATGGGTTGACTTACCAAGATGCAGCGGTGTAGCGACACCAGTTACATAACCATTTGTAGCACTATGCACATGGTTGGCATTTATTTCCAACCCTACACATTGAAACCGGGCCGGATCAACCACCATCGCTGATGCCACACTGCCTAGCGTTTCTGCGAGCACACAGGAGGCTCCGCCATGCAATAACCCATAAGGCTGTTTGGTGCGATGATCAACAGGCATTTTTGCTTTTATAAAATTTTCTCCTATTTCCACCCATTCAATACCAAGGTATTCACCCATGCCTTTTTTGCCCGATTGATTGAAATGCCCAATGGACAATTCTTTATTAAACCAGATGTTCATTTTAATTATTTAGGTAATGAATTATAAACCACTTCAGGCAGAAAATGACTGGCATCACCACCGTTCCTGATAATATCTCTTACGATAGTAGAAGCCACGGAAGTATATTTTGGTTCGCCAGTAAGGAAGACTGTTTCGATACTTCTGTCCAATGTCCTGTTGGCATCGGCAATTGTTTTCTCATATTCAAAGTCGCTGACATAGCGGATGCCCCGCAGAATAAAGTGTGCACTGATTTGTTTACAATAGTTAATGGTCAGTCCTTCATAAGCCGCTCCTTCTACCCTGTCCTCGTCTTTATAAATTTCTTTTATCCATTCAAGTCGCTGATCGGGAGAAAACATGGGAGATTTGGAAGTATTCAATCCAATCCCCACTACGATTTTATCAAACAAAGGTATTGCCCGATTGATAATATCTACATGACCGAGTGTAACGGGGTCAAAGGTTCCGGGGAAGAGACAGATACGCATATTAATGGAGAATAAATTAACGGATATTTGATAATGAATTCAACCTAAGCCGTTTAAAATGTATTAAAGCATTACAAATTAAAGGCATTCGCCATTATCAATTAATAAATTTCAATTCTTAATTTCTGCCAGATAATAAATATAAAACCGCCATCCTCACTGCCACACCGTTCTCTACCTGCTGCAAGATAATGGATTGTTTAGAGTCAGCCACATCACTATCTATTTCGACACCACGGTTTATCGGTCCTGGATGCATAATGACAATTTCTTTATGAAGGCTATCCAATAAATTTCTGTTGATGCCGTATGCAAGGCTGTATTCCCTGAGCGAAGAAAACAATACCTGGTTCTGCCTTTCTAATTGTATCCGTAAAACATTGGCCACATCACACCATTCTAATGTTTCTTTCAGATTGTAATTCACATTTACTCCCAAAGCTTCACTGATGTATTTGGGAATTAATGTTGGGGGGCCGCAAACTGTTACTTCAGCTCCCATTTTTTTCAGCAAATATATATTACTCTGCGCCACACGGCTATGCATGATGTCGCCGATGATGGCAACTTTATTTCCTTCTAATTTTCCGGTTTTTTCTTTTATGGAAAAAGCATCCAGCAATCCCTGTGTCGGATGTTCATTGATTCCATCTCCGGCATTGATAATAGCGGCTGGAATATGCTGCGCCAGGAAATGCGGGGCACCGCTTGCACTATGGCGCATTACTACCATATCCACTTTCATGGACAAGATATTATTCACTGTATCAAGTAATGTTTCTCCCTTTGCTGCAGATGAACTGGAGGAAGCAAAGTTGATAGTATCAGCACTCAATCTTTTTTCTGCCAGTTC
The DNA here is from genome assembly GCA_031386125.1 of Chitinophagaceae bacterium. Taxonomy (GTDB): domain Bacteria; phylum Bacteroidota; class Bacteroidia; order Chitinophagales; family Chitinophagaceae; genus JJ008. The sequence continues at coordinate 2,347 of JANNCC010000393.1, read as the reverse complement.
AAAAGAGAATCTTGTACGGGTGGAATTTTCGTAAAACAGGTTGACAATCGTTACATCTCTGAGTGATGGAACTTTCTTAACCGGTCTTTGTAAAACTTCTTTGAATTGCTCTGCAGTGGAAAGAATTAGTGAAATATCTTCTTTGCTGAGATTTTTAATGCCGAGCAGGTGTCGAGTAGATAGTTGCATTAAAAAGCGAAATTAAAGGTTTTAGCCACAGATTACACAGATTAATACAGAAAAAAATTACAAGCTAATTAAGACTACTTCTTTATTGATGAGTTTCACCTTATCTGTTTTATTTGTTTGCACTGTTACTCCCACATAATCAGCCTGTATGGGAAACTGGCGATGCTCTTTCCTGTCAACCAGCACACATAATTCTACTTTGTCGGGGCGACCATAATCCAGCAGTACATCCAGGGCTGCTTTGATAGTGCGCCCGGTAAACAGTACATCATCAATTAACACTACCGTTCTATTTTCGATGGCAAAGGGAATATTCATAGTATCAGGAGCCAGGATTTCCTTGCGGATATCATCCCGGTAAAAAGTGATGTCTAACTGGCCGTACTGAATTTTCTGTTCCGGGTTAATTTGCTGAATGGCCGAAACAATATCATTACCCACCATCACACCACCCTGCTGAACCCCCACAAAAACCACATCATTCATATCAGCATGGCTTTTGTTCAGCTGATCAGCTAACTGATGTACAGTTTCAGAAAGTTGTTGTGATGAAAGGAGAGTCTGCATTAATCTTGTTTTGCTATGAAGTTACACACTGCTGAATTTTTTCTACATTATTTTTCCTGTAAAAACGGATATTTATAATCAGTCGGCGGATTAAATGTTTCCTTGATCGTTCTTGCACTCAGCCAGCGATAAAGATTTAAAATGCTTCCTGCCTTATCATTCGTTCCGCTTCCTCTTGCCCCACCAAATGGCTGCTGACCCACCACGGCACCGGTTGGTTTATCATTGATATAAAAATTACCGGCTGCATTACGGAGTTTAGTGGTTGCCAGTTCAACAGCAGATCTGTCCTTAGCAATTACTGCACCTGTTAATGCATACGGAGAAGTTGAATCAACCAATTCCAATGTTCTTTCAAAACTATTGGCAGGATAAATGTAAACGGTCAATACCGGTCCAAAAATCTCTTCACACATCGTTACATATTTTGGGCTCTTTGCTTCGATGATAGTCGGCTGAATAAAATAGCCCTCTTTCTTATCGCACTTCCCTCCCACCCAAATTTCTGCTTTATCATCTTTTTTTGCATTGTCAATATATCGTTTGATATTATCAAAACTCTTTTCATCGATCACCGCATTGATGAAATTTGAAAAATCTTCCACTGTTCCCATCTTGAAACTCTTTACACCGGCTATGAGTTTTTTCTTTACTTCTTCAGCAATATTGGAAGGAATATAAGCTCTTGATGCAGCCGAACATTTTTGTCCCTGAAATTCAAATGCACCTCTTAATAATGCAGTAACCACTACATCCGGGTCAGCACTTTTATGAGCTACCACAAAATCTTTACCACCCGTCTCCCCCACTATTCTTGGATAGGATTTATAATTAGCCATGTTCTTACCAATCGTTTCCCACTTATTTTTGAACACCCCTGTAGATCCAGTGTAGTGTACTCCTGCAAAATCTCTATGATTGAAACATACTTTACCAATCGTAGGGCCATCTACATAAATCAAATTGATAACACCATCAGGTAAACCTGCTTCTTTTAAAATACGCATCGTCATTTGCGCCGCATACACTTGGGTGTTCGCTGGTTTCCAAACTACCACATTACCACACATAGCAGCAGAGGTTGGCAGGTTGCCACCAATCGCTGTAAAGTTGAATGGTGTGATAGCTAATACAAACCCTTCCAGCGGACGGTACTCCATCCTATTGTGCATACCGGGACTGCTGATTGGTTGTTGCTTGTATATCTCCGATAAAAAATGCACATTGAAACGTAAGAAATCAATCAGCTCACAGGCAGCATCTATTTCTGCCTGGTAAGCATTCTTACTTTGCCCCAGCATCGTTGTTCCGTTTATATAAGGACGATATTTTGTAGCCAATAAATCAGCTGCTTTTAAAAATATGCCGGCACGGTTTTCCCAACTCATATTCGCCCAGCTATCTTTTGCTGCCAATGCGGCTTCTATTGCCTGCACCACATGCTTTTCTTCGCCTGCATGAAAATAACCGAGTGTATGTTTGGTTTCATGCGGAGGATGCATCGAAACTTTTTTACCTGTTCTTACTTCTTTACTGCCGATGTACATCGGTACATCTATCTCTTGCTTCTTCAATTCAGCCAATACTTCTT
>JANNCC010000386.1:0-15114 GCA_031386125.1 Chitinophagaceae bacterium | reverse complement strand
GCGAAAACCTGCGCCGGGAAAATCCGCATGAAGAAAGAATAAACAATCCCGCCAATCCTAAGAATTACTGGCAGTACAGGATGCACATACCATTAGAAGAACTCGTTAAACAAAAAGAGTTTAATGAGGAATTGAAAGGTTATGTTGACAATAGTGGCCGGTAATTTCTTCCTGTTTTATTGCAGGGCAAATACTACATCAACAACATATCGCAGTTTAAAGCTTTTAAAATCCACTTCAATACTTTTATCATTGCTAAATGAAGGTTTATAATAAGAATTAGTAACAATTGCTTGTGAAGCTAAATTGGAAACCCTCGTATAATTTAATGATGGCTCCTCAGGCTCTTTCATTGTAATTGCAGACCCTAATTTTTCACCAATAGCATCAGTCAGGTACATAGCTTTGTCTTTTGCTGCTTTCACAGCCTGAATTTTGAGTAGTTTTCTGAACTCGGATATTTTACTATGGCTGGTATTTACAATATCAAAGCTCTGGGTTGCTTCATCATCCAGTTTATCTACCAAATCATCCATTTGTTTACTAGCAGAAAATTTCACCTGGTAAGTAATACCTGCAAAAAGGTCCGACGTTTTTTTCTTTTTTCTTAACCAGAAATAGTTATTATAGCCGGTATAAGAAACAATACTGATAGCAGAATCTGCAATTCCTGCTGATTGGCAAGCTGCCAGAAAATCATTTTTAAGCATTTCCAGTTCCTTTTTATTTTCTCCTTTTTTTTGATACTCCCGTAACACAACATTGACAAAAATTTGGTCAGGAACAATTTCCATTTCAGCACTACCATTTACGGAGATGGTTTTTGGAAAAGGGTTGGTCGCTGTTTGCTGACTAAAGGCTCCGTAGCAGAAAACACAAATAACTGCAAGAAGAAATAATTTTTTCATTTGACTATTTTTTAGTGATAAAATCAGGAGATGCTGTTTACTTGTAATTTACACATAAACTATATTTGCCTGTATGAAAGTTCAGTACTGGCCTTACAATCTCAAATTCCGCCATCCGTTCACCATTTCCAAAGGAACAAAAACACATCAGCCAACATTAATAGTGGAGCTGGATCATTTCGGTATCAAAGGTTATGGTGAAGCACCAGCCATTGCTTATTACAATATTCCGGTGGAAAAAATGATTGAAGACCTGGAAGCTAAGAAACCATTTATCGAAAAATTTGCCTTTACCGACCCGGAACGGTACTGGCACTACCTGCATCACCTGCTTCCACAAAATCCATTTCTCGTTTGTGCATTAGACATTGCCGCCTGGGATATCTATGGCAAAATGAAAAAGAAAAAACTGTATGAAGTGTGGGGTGGGGATATTTCGAAAAATCCCATTTGCGATTATACTATCGGAATTGATAGTATTGAAAAAATGGTAGCCAAGATGAAAGAAAAACCCTGGCCTATTTATAAAATTAAGGTAGGCACAGCAGATGATATTGCGATTGTAAAAGCATTGCGGGAAAACTCAGATGCCACATTAAGAGTAGATGCTAATGCAGCCTGGGATGTGGAAACAGCACTGAAACTAATACCGCAATTAAAAGAATTGGGAGTGGAGTTAGTTGAACAACCGCTGGCAAAAGATGATTGGGAAGGAATGAAAATATTATACGCTGAATCGGAATTGCCATTATACGCCGACGAATCATGTGTGTTTGAAAAAGATGTAGAAAAATGCAAGGATCATTTTCATGGCATCAATATCAAGCTAACAAAATGCAGCGGCATCACTCCAGCCAGAAGAATGATTGATAAAGCAAAAGAACTTGGATTAAAAATCATGATTGGCTGCATGAATGAATCAACCATCGGCTCAGCAGCCATTGCACATTTACTTCCGTTTATTGATCATGTAGATATGGACGGGCCCTTATTGTTAGAAGAAGATCTGGCGACAGGTATTAGTTACGATTTTGGAAAAATCAGTTACTCAAATAGACCCGGATTGGGGATTGAATACACTGGTCTTATAAAAAAATAAAGATAGTGTCAAGAAATACAGACCCTAATATCCGATATTGATTTTTTAATTCTTGTACACTCCATATCTTTTGTCTGGTGAAAGCCCGAAAAGCAAAACAGGCTGCCCGGCTTATATATATTGAGTATAGTTTCTTTCGAACATTTACTTACAGGTTGTGTTGTACATTTGTAATCCTGATAGCTATCAGGGTTATTTAATAATATGGCCTGGAAAAATCAGCAGCAATTTATTGATGCATTAGAAAAAGCCGATGAACTGGTTCGCATAAAAAATTATGTTGATCCTAAACTGGAAATTGCAGAAATTACAGATCGGGTAAGCAAATCAGGGAGCGGTGGTAAAGCACTGCTTTTTGAAAATACCGGTTATGATTTCCCCATACTGATGAATGCTTACGGAAGCGAAAAGAGAATGTGCATGGCCTTGGGTGTTGACCATCTTGATGATGTGGCAAAAGAAATCGAAAATCTTTTTCACTTACTATCATCTCCTAAAGAAAGCATTATTGATAAATTAAAATTGCTTCCTAAGCTCGGCCAGTTTGCAAGTTGGATGCCAAAAGTAAAAAGCGGAAGAGGAGAGTGCCAGGAAGTGGTGATGGCGAAACCCGATATTACAAAACTTCCTGTTATTACCTGCTGGCCAAAAGATGGCGGACCTTTTGTTACATTACCCATCATTCATACCAAAGACCCGAATACAAATTCCCGCAACGTAGGTATGTACAGGATGCAGGTGTTTGGCCCGACACTAACGGGCATGCATTGGCATAAGCATAAAGTTTCTGCCAAACATTTTGCGGAATATAAGAAAATGAATAAAAGAATGCCGGTAGCAGTTGCACTCGGTGGCGACCCGGTATATGCTTATTCAGCCACCGCTCCGCTGCCGGAGAATGTAGATGAATACATGCTGGCCGGTTTTTTGCGAAAGAAAAAAGTAGAGTTGGTAAAATGTATTTCGCAACCTGAAGTGGAAGTGCCTGCAGATGCAGATTTTATTATCGAAGGGTATGTAGAGCCTGATGAAGAATTAATCTGGGAAGGTCCTTTTGGTGATCACACCGGTTATTATTCATTACCCGATTGGTATCCACGTTTTCATATCACTGCCATCACTCACAAAAAAAATGCAGTGTATCCGGCCACCATCGTTGGCATTCCGCCACAGGAGGATGCCTGGCTGGGCAAAGCAACAGAAAGAATCTTTCTGGCTCCCATTAAAATGACGATGGTGCCCGAAATAATGGATATGGATATGCCGGTGGAAGGTGTGTTTCATAATTTGGTGATAGCAAAAATTAAAAAAGACTATGCCGGTCAGGGGCAAAAAGTAATGAATGCTATGTGGGGTGCTGGACAAATGATGTTTAATAAAATATTAGTGATGGCAGATGAAGGAGTCAAAATTCAGGACTACGAAGCATTGGCAAAATATGTCTTTAAAAACCTGAACCCCGCCACTGATATTTATTTCTCTACCGGCCCTATGGATGTGTTAGACCATAGTTGCAGTAAAATGGGCTTTGGCGGAAAGATGTGTATTGATGGGACAACAAAGTATGAGGAAGAGATGGATACCAGTTATGAGTTTCGGGAGTTGAATTTAGAGTTAGACGAAAGTTTGATTAAGCAAAAATTCCCAGAAGTTCAGGCGATTAACGTATCATTATTAAAAAAAGAAATTCCTTGCTTGATAATTTCTGTTCAAAAAAACAGATCAGGACATATAAAAGAATTGCATGAACAGATTTGTGCCTTAGAAGAAATGGAAAGTGTGAAAATAATTTTATATGTAGAACACACAGTAGATGCTCATGATTTAACAACAGCCTTATGGCGATTCTGCAACAACCTCGACCCGAAAAGAGACAATCACCTCTGTAAACGACAAGCTCACAACTCACAGCTCACAACTCACAGCTTGTATTTCGCCTGTATGGGTTTTGACGGAACAAGAAAGACGAAAGAGTTTGATAATTTTCAAAGGGACTGGCCTAATATTATTGTAGCGGACGATGAAACAATAAAGTCGGTAGATAAAAAATGGAGTGAAACAGGATTAGGCACATTTATTCAATCACCATCACTTAAATTTAAAGAGCAGATGTACGGGGATGAGGCGGTGGTAAGCTGATTTACATTTTAAGTTCTGCCTTTTACATTCTACATTTAACCTGTGAGTTCAACAATAAATATTCTTATGACCGGGGGAGGAGCCCCCGGTGCAGCAGGCATCATCAAATGCCTGCAAAAGAATAGTTCTTTTCATGTAACCGTTGCTGATGCAAACCCCGGTGCGGTGGGGCGATATCTGGTAAAAGATTTTGAAAAAATTTTACTGGCGGACGACCCTTCTTTTGCCGATACCCTTCTTTCCCTTTGCAGGAAAAAAAATATTCATATTGTGCTGCCATTAGTTACCAAAGAATTAATTCCATTATCTCAAAACATAAAAGAGTTTGAACTAGCTGGCGCAAAATTGCTGGTGTCTCCAACTGACTCACTCGAAATTGCAAACAATAAAAGCCGGTTGTATGAATTTTTGCAATGGCGAAGTATAGCTGTACCCGAATTCAGGGTAGTGGAGACGGCAGAGCAGTTTAAAACTGCTGTTGAAGAACTGGGTTACCCGGAAAAACAAGTTTGTTTCAAACCATCTGTGTCAAACGGCAGTCGTGGTTTTAGAATTATCAGTAAACAAATGGTTGAGCTGGATTTATTATTTAATTATAAACCTGCATCAACTTATCTGAGTTTACAAGATGCGGTTCGTATTCTCTCCTCCGGTAAATTTCCAGAATTACTCGTTTGTGAATACCTGCCTGGAGAAGAATATTCTGTTGATTGTCTTGCCAATCATGGTGAATCAATTATAATTGTTCCCCGCCTGAGAAAAAAAATGATTAACGGCATCAGTGTGGAAGGAGAGTTTGTAAAAGATGACAACATCATTGCTTCTTGTTCGCAAATCATCAAAGAACTTCAACTGCATGGCAATATTGGCGTACAGGTAAAAAAATCTACCAAAGGTCAATTTTTAATTCTCGAAATCAATCCCCGGGTACAGGGGGCTATCTCAGCTGTATTAGGTGCCGGTGTCAACCTTCCTGAACTGGCAGTAAAGCAGGAACTGGATCTGCCAATTTCACCCGAAGAACTGAAAGTAAAATGGGGTACCCGTTTCTCCCGTTATTGGAACGAAGTCTTTTACTGACAGGAAGGCATTAATTTTATTTGGAAAGATGTTTGGTGTGCAGGTAAGGAGACAACCTTTCAAATAGTTTATCCATCAACCTTACTTTCAGTAATTTGCTTAAAATTGATTTAGATGAAAAGATTAAGTGCCGGATTATTAATTACCCTTGTTTCGCTTTCTGCATTAGCGCAGAGTGGCAATGAAAACAATACTTTGCTGTGGAAGATAAGTGGCAATGGCCTGGAAAAGCCTTCTTACTTGTTTGGAACTGTTCACATGATATGTAAAGATGATGCTTATCTCAGTAACAACCTGGTGAATGCAATTCAAAAAGCTGACAGGGTATATCTCGAGATAGACATGGACAATCTTTTTGAAATGATTGGCGCCATGAGTAAAATGAAAATGAAAAATGATACTACGCTGGCCGATCTAATGACTCCCGAAGAATATCAAAGAATAAAAAAATATTTTGAAGCAAATGTTTCTATGTTGCCTTTCTCTGTGTTGGAAACTTACAAACCGCTTGTTGCTTCTTCTTTAATAATGGAATCCAATATGGTTTGTGATGAACAGGTGGCAATGGAACAATTAATAATGGCTGAAGCAAAGAAAAATGGTAAAAAAATCGAGGGACTGGAAACAGCCGCTTACCAGATGGGCATTTTTGACAGTATCCCCTATAAAATGCAGGCACAGGCATTAATAAAAGGTATCTCCACTGAGGATGATCAATCTGACAGTGAAAATGAATTTAAGGAACTGATGAAGGCTTACAAAGAACAAGATTTAAATAAACTCGGTGACATGATTACTAAAAGCGATGATGGAATGATGAAGCAATATGAAGACGTATTACTTGGTAACCGCAACCGCAACTGGGTGGCGAAACTAAAAACATTATTAAAGGAGAAATCACTGGTGATTGCTGTTGGCGCAGGGCATTTACCCGGAGAAAAGGGTGTTATCAATTTGCTCCGCAAAGAAGGATATAAAGTAACCCCGGTAGAGAATAAGAGGGGTAAGGTGAGTGAAATATAACATTCAAAAATGCAATGTATTTATGTACAGTGATTTTTTGTAACTTGTACCTGCAATGAAAAAAACCATCATTTTCTTCTTATTAACTATTTCTGCAACACTCCTTGCTTCGGGAAAAGATATTCCCAAAATATGCATCAATCCTGTAGCAGACCCCACTGCCACTTTTGATTCTATCTGGGTTGACTATGATGTAACAGAAGGCAACCTGAAAGGAATGAAAATTCATCTTAGCTTTTCTGCTTCCGGCATGAAGGGAGTGGATGCTTATGTTGCAGTATATTTTGAATACAATGATGACCTGGCCGGTTTTTTAAAAGATAAGAATAAAAAATTTGAAAGTAGTGAAGGCGATGTCGCCGTCTATCAAAGCATTAAACCTGCCTACGATCCGGCTGTTTACAAAAACATGGAGCTTTTTATGCCTTATTCTGAGCTTGACCTGGAGTCTGGCATCTACGATCTTACCATGGACGTAAAACTGATTTATAAACAGGGAGGGCTTATTCAATGGCTTACTTATCATGATTTTGAATATACAAAACCTGGCAGCCCTGCTGATGTAGAATCAGCAACACAAGCCGATGCTACATTTGATAGTCTCTGGGTTGATTATAATGTTACGGAGGAAGGCAAACTGGGCATGCGGATACATGTAAAGTTTACCGCTATAAACCTAAAAGATATTGACTGCTACATGGCTGTTTATTTTGAAAAGAAGAACGGAGAAAAAATTCAGGGAAACAACAGTGCTTACAGAAGCAAAAGTGGACAACTGGCTGTTTATAAAAGCATCAAGCCAATTTATACATCATCGGTGTTCAGTGATTTGAAATTGTTTATGCCTTACAGCGAAATAAAACTGGGCAAGGGCAAATTTGATTTAAAATTAAAAGCTGATATCATTCTTAAAAATGGTGATATGGTAAAACATCTGAAAGACCATGAATTCTGGCTTGAACAATAGTTAACCCTGCCAGCTTGTTTTCCGGGAAATCAAACAATCTTCCTGCAAACTTGTTGTATTTCGACAAAGCATAACAAAAAATGATACAACTTTTTATTCGTCTTTCTATAGCCTTTCTTTTTATCGGGCTGTTTGCTTCTTTTACTCCCCAACTTAATCAAAACCTGAAGGTTACTATCACTAAGCTTCATAGTAATAATGGAGTGGTACTTGTAAGCCTGTTTAAGAATGGCAGCGGTTATCCGGACAATGTTGCAAAAGCCCACGGTAAAGAAAGAGCCTATATCGTTGAAAAGAATGCCACCATTATTTTTAAAAATGTGCCACCTGGCAGTTATGCTGTAGCCATTTTGCATGACGAGAATAATAATCAGAAAATGGATAAAAATATTCTTGGAATCCCGAAAGAAGGATATGGTTTTTCCAATAATGTATCAGCACCTTTTGGACCGCCTTCGTATAAAAAAGCAAGTTTTAATCATACTGCTGCCGGCCAAACTGCCATACAGATAAAAACGAAATATTTTTAATTTCCTGATTTTCAATAATAAAAAGACCGGCATCACATACGTAACGCCGGTCTTTTATTTAAAGGGTAGTTATCAGAATTGCTCTAATGCAGAAAACATAAAGTCTCCTTCAATTTTTGCATTGGCATCGCTATCACTTCCATGAATGGCATTTTCACCAACTGAAGCGGCAAATAATTTACGGATAGTGCCTTCGTCAGCTTTCGCAGGGTCGGTGGCACCAATTAGTTTACGGAAATCTTCTACTGCGTTATCTTTTTCCAGTATGGCGGCAATGATTGGCCCCTCACACATAAAATCAACCAGTTCTTTAAAGAAAGACCTCTCTTTATGAATAGCATAAAATTCAGCCGCTTTTTCAGGTGTTAGCTTCGTCATTTTCAGTGCCTTGACATTATAACCTTCCTGTAAAATACGGTCAAGAATAGCACCTGAATGCCCGTTTTTAAAAGCATCAGGTTTAATCATGGTAAATGTTCGATTACTCATAGTTACGTTTGTTTGTTTTTCGGCGGCAAAGGTAGCCGCAATTAGCCTACCAACCAATTTGAATACAAACTAATTGCCCCGTTTGCCCTACTTTTGCACCCGTTTACGATGAAATCGATAAAGGAAATATTTCCGTTACTTGTTGAACCCCTCAAAGTTGCCATCACCATGCACCAGAAGCCTGATGCTGATGCGATGGGCTCTGCACTGGCATTAAAACATTTTCTGGTACAATTAGGACACACTGCTACCGTTATTTCTCCCACCAATTGGGCCGGATGGGTGAACTGGCTACCGGGTGCGAAAGAAGTAATAGATTATGAAAAGGATAAACGAAAAGCAGAAGCAATACTTGATAATGCAGATTGGCTGTTCTGTCTTGATTTCAATATTTTCCATCGCACCAAAACGATGACGGAAAAGTTGAAACAGCTTACTTGTACAAAAATACTAATTGACCACCACCAGGAACCTGATGTTGCCTCTTTTGACTATGGCATAAGCGATACATCAAAAAGTTCCACCTGTGAGATGGTATATGATTTTATAGTTGACTCAGGTTATGGCGATAAAATCAATACAGAAATAGGAGAGTGCCTTTATGCCGGCGTAGTGGCAGACACAGGCTCCTTTCGGTTTGCCTCTACTCATGCGGGGGTGCACCGGTTAGTAGCCGATCTTAAATCACGGGGGCTTAACCATGGCAAAGTGCATGAAAACCTGTTTGATAATTTTTTGGAAGAGAGGCTAAGGTTTATCGGGCATGTGTTGCTGAACAGGATGGAAGTATTTTATGAGTACAATACCGCACTGATTGCAATCCCCAAAAGCGATTTGCAAAAGTATCATATCAAAACCGGTGATACCGAAGGGCTTGTTAATTACCCCCAAAGTATACAAGGTATTAAATTAGTGGCTCTTGTCATTGACAGGGATGAAGAAAGAAAGTGGAGCTTTCGAAGCAAAGGAGATTTTGATTGTAATACCTTTGCCCGAAAATATTTTGAAGGCGGTGGTCACTTCAATGCGTCTGGTGGCAGAAGCAGTGATTCGCTGGAGATAACAGTAGAGCATTTTAAGCAGGCTATAAAAGAGAATTCAAACCTTTTACAATAACTAAAATCAATTTATGCGTACAATTAAAAACCTTGCATTATTTCTTCTTGCAACAACCTTTATGATTGGTTGTGGGAAAGTAACTTATCGTAAAACAACCGGAGGAATGCCTTACCAGGTTTATAAAGGAAAAGGGACTCAGAAAGTTTTCGGGGGAAATATTATAAAAGCCTTCATTACTTATAAAGTTAAAGACAGTATTTATTTTACATCTTTCGGAAAGATGCCAGACTATATTTCAGTAAATCCGACAGCTCAGCCTTATGATATTTCAGAAGTATGGACATCATTGAAAGTAGGAGATAGTGTGATCGCCACTCAAATGATGGATACATTCATCAAAAGAAATCCAACGGGTATGCCACCGGAATTTAAAAAAGGAGACCGGATCATTACTACTGTAAAAGTGGTTGCCGTATTTACAAGTGATTCGGCTGCAACGGCTGACAGGGAAAAGAGTGAAAAAGAATGGGCAGTAAGTGAAACAGCTCTTTTAGCCAAATACCTGGCTGATAAAAAAATTGCTGTTCAGAAAACTCCTTCAGGGGCTTTTGTGCAAATCACTACTCCGGGTACAGGAAACCCGATTGATTCTGGTAAATATGTTTCAGTAAACTATACAGGTACATTTTTCTCAGGAAAGAAATTCGACAGCAATATTGATACTGCCTTTCACCATGTAGGACCATACTCATTCACCATTGGTGCCAAAGAGATGATCCAGGGCTTTGATGAAGCCGTAGGGCTTATGAAAGTTGGCGGTACGGCCAGGGTATATGTTCCTTCTATGCTTGGTTATGGTGCCAGACCTAATCCACAAAGTGGTATTAAGCCTTATGAAAACCTCATCTTTGACATAGAAGTAGTAGATGTAAAAGATAAACGACCGGAGGAAAAATCAGTACAAATGCCAAATATGAGAACAAAAGGTAATACACCTCAACCACAAAAATAATTTTACAATCTCTTGCTATTTCAATTTTATACCCATCAAATGATGGGTATTTTTTTGAAAGGCTAAAAAAATATTTTTTATTTTTCGGAATGGCTGTAAGAATCAAACAGTTTTATTGCTTCTACTGCTTCCTTTACATCATGCACCCTGAGAATAGAAGCTCCGTTCATTAAACCAATTGTATTAAGTACTGTAGTTCCGTTCAATGCTTCCTCAGCGGTTGTACCAAGTGTTTTATAAATTGAAGATTTTCTGGAAATTCCAAGCAAAATAGGGCTGTTAAGCATTTTAAACACAGAAAGGTTTCTCAGCAATTCAAAATTATGAGTAATGGTTTTACCAAAACCAAAACCCGGGTCAACTATTACATCGATAATGCCAGCTTTGTGCAAATCATTTACTTTCTTAATTAAGAAATCAAGCACTTCTTTTGTTACATTTTTGTACTGTGCTTGTTGCTGCATGGTCTGCGGTGTTCCCTGCATGTGCATCAGTACATAGGGTATTTTTAATGCAGCCACTGTTTCAATCATTGCGGCATCAATACTGCCTGCACTTATATCGTTTACAATCGTAGCCCCGGCTGCCACCACAGCGGCTGCCACTTTTGAATAATAAGTATCAATGGAAATAAAGGCTTCCGGAAAATTTTTTGCTATGGCTTCAACAGGTGCAATAACCCGGTTTAACTCTTCGTCTGCACTCAATTTCTCGCTACCGGGCCTGGTGCTTTGGCCACCAATGTCAAGAATGGTGGCTCCCTCTTTCAGCATTTGCTCAGCTTGTTGCAAAATGGCGTCAGTTCCTTCATACCTGCTGCCGGGGTAAAACGAATCGGGTGTAGTATTGATAATACCCATCACCAGCGGTTTATCCACCACCAACAGCCTTCCTTTGCAATTCAGCGTAAACATTAGTGTTTGTTCGTTATTTTTGAAGCTAAAGTAGAGAATATAACTAAATGACTGACACAAATAAACAGTACGACGAAGCCATCACCTCCTGTAAAGAGATTTTTTTAAAAAAGGCCAGCGACTATGGCACAGCATGGAGGGTGTTGCGTACCATTTCCATCGTTGATCAGATATTTATTAAAGCACAGCGAATCAGAACTATCCAGGAAAAAGGCGAACAAAAAGTATCAGACGGAATAGCAGCTGAGTTTAGGGGAATTATTAACTACGCAGTAATCGGGTTAATACAATTGGGACTGCCGGAAGATGCACCCGAAGAAATGGAAATAAAGGAAGTAGCTGGTTTGTTTGATAAGAATGTACAAGTTGCCAAAAGCCTGATGGAGGATAAAAATCATGATTATGGTGAAGCATGGCGCAGCATGAGCCAGGAAAGTTTTGTTGACCTTATCCTGATGAAACTGCAACGCATCCGCCAGATATTAAATAATGATGGCAAAACAATTATGAGTGAGGGCATTGATGCCAATTATCTTGATATTATTAATTATGCAGTGTTTGCCTTAATACTTCTATAAAATGAAAGCAGCCGTTAACATAGCAAGAATCATTGTCGGAATATTATTCATCTTTTCCGGGTTGGTAAAAGCTAATGATCCGTTGGGCCTCAGTTATAAAATGCAGGAGTTTTTTGAGCTGTGGGGAATGACAAAATTCAACTCCTGGACATTGCTGCTCTCTGTATTGATGAATGCATTTGAAATAATTGCCGGCTTTGCTTTGTTACTGGGCTGGAGAATAAAACTATTTAGCTGGTTATTGCTGACATTAATTGTCTTCTTCACTTTTCTTACAGGTTATGCCTATCTCTCCGGCAAGTTCAAAAGTTGCGGTTGCTTTGGCGATTGTCTTCCAATTACACCTAAAACATCTTTCTTAAAAGATTTATTATTACTCGTATTGATAGGGTTTCTTTTCTGGAAACAAAAATTCATCAAACCATTGTTATCAGAAAAAATAACAACAGCCGCCATGCTGGGAACAACGGTGCTGAGTTTTGGTATTCAATGGTATGCTCTTAGTTATTTACCATTTGTTGATTGTCTGCCGTATAAAAAAGGCAACAACATTACAGAGAAAATGAAAATACCGGCTGATGCTATCAAAGACAGTACGGTTATCACTTTTGTGTATAATAAAGGAGGAACGCAGGTTGAGTTTACGGCTGATAAATTCCCGGCAGATTTTAACAGCACTACTTATAAACTGATAAAGCGGTATGACAGAGTGGTGAGAAAAGGTAAAAATAACCAGCCGCCCATCGCAGGCTTTAATCTTTCAGGTGCTACCGACGAAGATTCAACACAGGTTATTCTGCAACAGCCTTATGTAATTATTTTATTCTGCGAAGATTTTTCCGTTCCTGTTTCGAAATGGGAGAAAAGTTTTTCTGCTTTATATGCAGAAGCGAAAGCAAAAAATATTTCTGCCTACTTAGTAACTACACAACCGGGTGAAGCAACAGCTAAAATAGCTGGTACTTCTTTTAGCAATATACAGGTGCTTAAATGTGATAATACTGCAATTCGTACCGCTGCCAGAACCAACCCATGTTTATTTGTTTTAAAGCAAGGAACCATTTTGGGAAAATGGAGCCGTCATCATTTTTCAACGGCCAATAAATTACTTAAAGGGATTGATGTACAACCACTGGCAGGTGGTAATCCCAACCTGACTGACCCGGTAATAATTGAGTCGCCGGCAACAAGCAACCAGTAACTATGGTTAAATACATCACCAAGAAAATTCTGTATGGCCTGCTGGTGCTGGTAGGGGTAGTGGTGTTAGTTTTCTTCTTATTTCAGGGCTTTGGCGACCCGTCAAGAATTGTGGCAGGACAATCAAGTGATTCTACCACACAGTCTAATATCCGCAGAGAGCTTTATCTGATAAATGAAAAAGGAGAAAAGATACCTAAGTTCAAACAATTTCTTTATTACCTGAATGATGTTTCTCCCATTTGCTTTCACAGCAAAGCGGATATAGCGAATAAAAAACTAAAAGGGTTTTTTATCGGCGGGGATAAAAAATTCGGTTTTAAGATTCCATATCTCCGTAAATCATACCAGACAAAAAGGCCGGTGTGGAATGTATTGATGCAGGCATTGCCGGGCACATTAATGCTTGCCATATCTGCTATGTTTATTGCAGTACTTATTGGTATTCCACTAGGAGTAATGGCGGCAGTAAAGCAAAATACCTGGTTAGATACCTCCGCCATCTTTTCAAGCATTGTTGGTATATCAGCTCCGTCGTTCTTTATGGGCATCATCATGGTATATGTTTTTGGGTTTGTACTAAGCGATTGGACTGGACTTCATATAGCCGGTAGCTGGTTTGCTATTGATGATGAAGGACACCGGCGGTTAACAATGCAAAACTTAATTCTTCCTGCTATTACGCTAGGCATTCGTCCGCTGGCCATCATTACTCAACTTACCCGCAGTGCCATGCTGGATGTGCTTGACCAGGATTATATACGTACTGCTTATGCAAAAGGCTTAAGTAAACGACAAGTGATCTGGAAGCATGGTTTGCGAAATGCCCTGAACCCTGTTATTACTGCTATCACCGGTTGGTTTGCAGAACTATTAGCCGGAGCATTTTTTGTGGAATACATTTTTGGCTGGCAAGGTATCGGAAAAGTAACGGTGGATGCGTTGGAGAAATTGGATTACCCGGTGGTGATGGGTTCTGTATTAGTGGCTGCTACTTTCTTTATTGTGATAAATATTTTGGCGGATATACTTTATGGAGTTGTTGATCCGAGGGTGAGGGTGGAGTAAAACTCAGAAAAAATGGTTTAGATTAAAAAAAAGAATTATGATGCCTGTTAAGATAGAAGCTATACCCAGAATAATATTTACAAAAGAATTCCCTTGATCTTTAAACCACGGAAAAAGAGGCCCCCATAATTTTATTTTTTCTCTTTTTATGCCTGACTTAAGTCCAATTATTCCATATATCAGGAAGAAAGTACCCACAGCAATGTGTATTATATCCCACATCTTCATTTGAAATGAATTATAGAATTACTGTATTATCACTTCCCCCACCACTTTCTGTCCCAACGCCTCATTCACCCGTTGTTTAATTTTTTCTTTCTGGTAGATCAATTCATTCTTTAGCGGAGCCACATTGGTAGTGATGATTAATTTGTCACCGATAATCTGGAGTTTGTCAGTATAACGGGCAACGGTTTTTCCCATAATATCTTCCCACACATCTTCTATCTGCAAAGCCTGTATGCCGCCTTTAATGCGGCTGCCTTCCAGGAATTTTTTCATTGCATCACCGATAGAATATTCACCCATGTGGTAAAGTTACAAGTTTGAGAATGGACAACGGAACTCCCTTCCGTTTTTATTGGACGGAACGGAGTTCCGTCATCCGAATTAAAGCAATATCATTTCAAAAGCAACTCCCAACTGGGAAAGATGACTACGCAGCCTTTCCTCATTCGTATCCGTAATAAAAACCTGCCCGTCATTCTCCACGCAAACCTTATTCAGCAAATTACTGATACGGTCTTCATCTAATTTTTCAAACACATCATCCAGCAGCAGGAGAGGGGCAAATTTTTTCTCTTGTTTTAGTACTTCCATCTCTGCCAGTTTTAATGCAAACAACAAACTCTTTCGCTGTCCTTGTGAAGCAATGTTTTTAAACGGCTGGTTACTTAATTGAATGTCCAGGTCATCCCGGTGAATGCCGGATCAGTAATTTATTGAATAAAGTTTGTGTGGAAAACGACGGGCAGGTTTTTATTACGGATACGAATGAGGAAAGGTTACGCACCCATCTTTCACAATTGGAAGTTGGTTTTGAAATAAT
>JANNCC010000349.1:0-7407 GCA_031386125.1 Chitinophagaceae bacterium | reverse complement strand
TCCATTTCTTCCCTGGTGATCTGTCGTTTCATTGCTTTAAGCATATTGTTAGTGCATGCTGCAATGGCATATCAAGATAATTGCAGATGTTATCTCTTTCCTTTATCACATCCAATATCTCCAATGGAAATTTGGAAGGATAAGCATAATGTAATCTTATCCAGTGCAATCCTTCTATATCAGCCAACCGATGCAAGAGGTCGGGCAGCATTCTTTTTTTATAAATGTCTAATCCGTAATAAGTCAGCTCTTGTGCAATCAGCATTATTTCCTTCACTCCTTTTCTTACTAAGCCTTCTGCTTCTTTCACCAACTCTTCCATCGGGCGGCTTACATGTTGGCCCCGCATTAATGGAATAGCACAAAAAGCACAGGTACGGTTGCAGCCTTCAGAAATTTTGAGGTAAGCATAATGCTGTGGAGTTGCCAATAGTCTTTCGCCTAACAGCTCTACTTTATAATCTGCTTCAAACTGTTTTAATATCAGCGGCAATTCCATCGTTCCGAAATAGGCATCAACTTCTGGTATCTCTGCTTCCAGATTATTCTTATACCGTTCACTTAAGCAGCCGGTCACATATACTTTATCAATCTTTCCTCTTCGCTTCAGTTCCACCTGATTCAAAATGGTATTGATACTTTCTTCTTTGGCCTTATCAATAAAACCGCAGGTATTCACCACCACAATATTATGGTCCGATTTTTTATTCTCATGCACCACATCAATTTCATTGGCCAGCAACTGGCCACTCAGCACTTCACTGTCCACCATGTTCTTGCTGCACCCGAGAGTGATGATGTTGACTTTGTCTTTTTTGAGAGTTTTTGTCTTCATATATAAAATGTGTCAGATGCTCTGCGAGACGTCAGACACAACTACTTTTCTAAATTAAATAAACTATCCACAAACTCATGTTTGTCGAATACTAAAAGGTCTTCCATCTTCTCTCCCACACCAATAAACTTCACCGGTATTTTAAATTGGTCTGCTATCGCAAGCACCACACCACCTTTTGCAGTGCCGTCTAATTTAGTAATGGCTAATGCTGTTACTTCCGTTGTTGCTGTAAAATGTTTAGCCTGCTCCAGTGCATTCTGTCCTGTCGAGCCATCTAATACCAAGAGTACTTCATGTGGTGCATCAGGTATTGTTTTCTGAATTACTCTTTTAATCTTACTCAATTCATCCATCAGGTGGGTCTTGTTGTGCAAACGTCCTGCTGTATCAATCAGCACTACATCGCTTTGTTTTGCTACAGCACTTTGCACCGTATCAAAAGCTACAGCTGCCGGATCGCTACCCATATCTTGTTTTACAATCGGCACTCCTACTCTCTCACTCCAGATAGTTAACTGGTCAACCGCTGCAGCACGGAATGTATCGGCTGCTCCCAGTAAAACACTCTTGCCCGCCTTCTTAAAATTATATGCCAACTTACCAATCGTTGTTGTTTTTCCTACACCATTTACACCTACCACTAATATAATATAAGGCTTTGCCGGCAACTCAGTGTCAAAAGCATAAGTATTTGATTCTGGTGCATCTACCAACAACGTCTCAATTTCTTGCTGCAGCATTTTATTAAGCTCGGCAGCATTCAGGTATTTGTCTTTTGCAGCCCTTTTTTCTATCCGGTCAATTATCTTAACCGTTGTTTCTATACCGACATCGGCCCCCACCAGAGCTTCCTCCAGATTGTCAAGCACTTCCTCATCCACAGTGCTTTTCCCGGCGATTGCTTTTGTTATTTTGGCAAAGAAACCCTCTTTGGTTTTTTTCAAACCTTCATCCAGGCTTTCCTTTTCTTTTTTACCGAACAATTTGTCGAAGAATCCCATGTGCTACTATTTTATTTCTCGCCAAGACGCAGAGGCGCAAAGATAACAGACAGATCATAGCGTCTTTGCGCCTCTGCGAGATAATACATTAAACAACAAAAGCCATCCGTTTTGTCACGAATAGCTTTTGAATATTTTGATTAACTCAAATTATTTCTGAGCTAAAAAATCCTTGATTTTATCTTTGTGGACAATCTGCTCTTTAAAAGTGTAAGCACCTGATTTAGGACTGCGAACAGCTTTAATCACTTTTGTCCAGTTTTTTGCGTCGGCGGCTTGTTTAGGATCTTTCTTCTGAGCGGTTTTTGCTGCTTTTGCCATGTTTACTTGATTTCTTTATGAACAGTTACTTTTTTAAGAATCGGGTTGAACTTTTTCAATTCCAATCTTTCAGGATTGTTTTTCTTGTTTTTTACCGTGATATAACGGCTGGTGCCGGGCTTACCACTTGTTTTGTGTTCGGTACACTCTAATATTACCTGTACTCGACTTCCTTTCTTTGCCATTTTATTTAAACGTTTAAATACTTTTTATATTCCATTCTGCCTGCCCTGAGGCGAAGCAAAAAGGTTAGATTTTTTCGCCTCTTGCTCTCAGTTCTTTTACTACTGTAAAAAGACCTTTCTTATTGATAGTGCGGATAGCATCTGTTGTTAATTTCAGAGAAATCCACTTATCTTCTTCGGCCAGATAAAATCTTTTTTTCTGCAGGTTCGGCAGAAAACGACGCTTGGTCTTAATGTTGGAGTGAGAAACTTTGTTTCCACCCACCGGAACTTTACCTGTAACCTGACATACTCTGGCCATGATTGTTCTAAATTTTGGACGGCAAAGGTAGGGGGAAAAACTGAATAATTAAGAATGAATGTTTTAAAATTTTGCCGCTGAAGCTCTGTTTTACCCACAGGCTGTGGAAATGCTGACACTGCTGATATTCAACGCTAAAATACTGGTTTGTTACGGGCGGCTGCATTCCTTTACCCATTTTGCCTAATTGCCTCTTTTCAAATAACTTCGCAACTCGAATCAAAAACCCCAAATTAATACACATGGTATACGATGTAGTAGTTCTTGGAAGCGGCCCCGGCGGTTATGTAGCGGCTATCCGTGCCTCTCAGTTAGGTTTTAAAACAGCAATTATTGAAAAAGAAAGCCTCGGTGGTATCTGCCTCAACTGGGGCTGCATTCCTACCAAAGCCTTGCTGAAAAGTGCCCAAGTGATGGAAGACATCAAACATGCCAGCAGTTATGGTATTGAAGCAACGGGAACAGCCAACTTTGAAGCAGTGATTAAAAGAAGTCGTGGTGTGGCAGATAAAATGAGCAAAGGCGTTCAGTTCCTGATGAAGAAAAATAAGATTGATGTGGTAATGGGCTTTGGCAAACTGAAAGCAAAAGGACAAATAGAAGTAATCCCGCCAGGGGGCGGGAATGATGGTAGTAAGAAAATAGTAGAAGGAAAACATATTATCATCGCCACAGGTGGACGTAGCCGTGAATTACCGGCATTGAAACAAGATGGCAAAAAAATAATTGGCTACCGTGAGGCAATGAATCTGCCATCACAACCGAAATCAATCATCGTTGTTGGTAGCGGTGCAATAGGTGTTGAGTTTGGCTATTTCTACAACAGTATGGGAACAAAAGTTACCATCGTGGAATTTTTGCCAAGAATTGTACCGGTAGAAGATGAAGAAATTTCTAAAGAATTAGATAAAAATTTCAAGAAGAGTGGAATAAATATCTTAGTGAACAGTGAAGTGACGTCTGTTGATACATTAGGCGATGGTGTAAAAGCCACCGTAAAAACCGCTGACGGAGAAAAAATACTCGAAGCAGATATTTTATTAAGTGCAGTGGGTGTCGCTGCAAACATTGAAGGCATTGGTTTGGAAGAACTCGGTATTAAAACAGACAAAGGCCGCATCATGGTTGACAAATATGGCCAAACTAATGTACCCGGCTTTTATGCTATTGGAGATTGTGCACCGGGCCAGGCATTAGCCCACGTTGCCAGTAAAGAAGCTATTATTACTGTAGAAAATATTGGCTACAACGAAAAAAAATATAATCACCAGCCGGAAGCATTGGATTATAACAATGTACCGGGTTGTACCTATTGCTATCCTGAAATTGCATCTGTTGGCTATACAGAGAAGCAAGCGAAAGAAGCTGGTTACGAAGTGAAGGTTGGTAAGTTTCCGCTAAGTGCAAGTGGCAAAGCATCTGCAGCCGGACACACCGAAGGATTTGTGAAAGTGGTGTTTGATGCAAAATACGGTGAGTGGCTTGGTACACATATGATCGGTTACAACGTAACTGAAATTATTATTGAAACTGTATTGGGAAGAAAATTAGAAACTACTTACCATGAAGTGCTGAACAGCATACACCCCCACCCGACCATTAGTGAAAGTGTGAAAGATGCGATTGAAGTGGCGTATGGTGAGGCGATACATTTGTAATAGCTGCATTTTATAAAATTGAAAGGGATTATGAGAAAACTTGTAGTCCCTTTTTAAAATATAAAAAAGCCCCGAATCTCTCCAGGGCCTTCGCTTGCCGTTAGTATAAGTTTGGTTGCGACTCTATAATTTCATAAATCTCATCTTCATAGACTCCCCGTCATCCTTTTTCGCTGCAATGAAATATACACCAGATTGTAACCTGCTGATGTCAATCTTCATATTTTTAGACGTAATCATCACATTCATAACATTTTGCCCTTGCATATTAGTCACAAAAATAGTTTTACCCATCCACCTCACATCATAGGCCAAATCAATATTTACCTCGTTTGAAGCCGGATTTGGGTACAATTGCGGGTGCAGCCATTGGGGGTCTTGCTCTGGCAACGGGGCGTCAAATATCAGCGGGGCAGTCAATCCTTTAGATGAAAGTAAAACGCTTCGGGCAGCGCCGGGTGCAAACAAAGCCCTCATTCTTGCCTTTTGCCCCTGGGTAAACATATTGATGCAGGCATCGTTGGTAAAGTCCATATAATTCATGTACATATCGCCATACGGCCCGTTGCCACAGGTAATGCGGACAGTATTTGGGCAGCCGGTGGTATGGCTGGCCTGTTTTGGCGTATCCCCTACACCATCATCACCACAGTACTCATCACCCCACAGGTGTTTCAGGTTCAGCCAGTGGCCCACTTCATGCACAGCAGTTTTTCCCATATCATAACCAGCTACACCACTACCGGTGCCAAAGGCAGAATAAGAAATAACAACGCCGTCTTTATTTTCATCACCGCCGGGCATTGTGGCATAGCCGGCAAATTTGTCCAGGTTGCCCACCCAGATGTTCAGGTAATTTTTAGGATTCCATGCATCATCACCCATAGAGGAAGAAAATTTCATCATATCATCGGCCTTCCATTTAGTAACAGGTGTGTATTTGCGAACGATGCCGGAAGTAGATCTTCTCCTGGGGTCTGATATGGCTAATTGAAATTCGATTTCACAATCAGCCGCCAACTGCCGGAAATAAGCAGGTGTGCTTGTTGTGTCGGCATTGCGGCGGCGAAAATATTTATTGAGTGCTTCAATCTGTGTGGCCACCTGTGCATCACTTATCTTTTCTGATTGGGTGTGATAAAGAATATGTACCACCACGGGTATTTTAATAACAGTGCCTTCTGTTCTGCTGGCTGTGCTGCTTTCAGTATGCTGTTTGGTGAATACTTCTATTGCCTTTATTCTTTCAACAAGTGATGGATTGCTTTTCAATATCTCCTGCTGATAAGCAGCGGATGAGCAACGTTGTTGTGCAGACAGTTGACTTGTTAGTGCCAGTGCAAAAAGAGTAATGATTAATTCCACCTTCATAGTTTCCAATTATTAGTACGTTAATCAGGGCATAGCAACTATTTTATTACCATGAGCTAATCATGAGGAATTGGAAATAATAAGAGGAAATTGGGGAATTAAAAAAGGCGATTCAGGGATACGATTTCGAAAGAGTGGAATTTGTTCTAATAACTTATCCTGCTATAAATATAATTCTTTTAATTTGTTATACAAGTAATTGGGCGATAAGTTTTTGTATCGTAGTTTTCCGATGCCGCTTTGCGGGTTGTAAAAGCTTTAACAGCCACAACAGTTTCCGGTACTTATTTTTGTGTCAAATCAATTTTCTCTTTCATGAAGAAGTTATTATTTATCGCTGCCCTCGCTGGTTTTATAGCCTGTAAGAACAAAGATGCTGAAGACAAACCTGACCCCAATGCACCAAAGATTATGAGCTATTCCATTATCAGCACCTTCCCGCATGATACTTCCTCTTACACACAGGGGCTGCTTATTTATAAAAGTGATATGTATGAAGGAACTGGCAACTATGGTTTTTCCAAACTGAAAAAAGTGGATATAAAAACTGGGAAAGCACAAAATGAGATTTCATTAGATAAAAAATATTTTGGTGAAGGAGTTACTATTTTAAATGATACAGTTTACCAGCTTACCTGGAAAGAAAAAACAGTATTCGCCTACACATTAAAAGATTTTAAAAAAGTAAAGGAATTTACTGTTGATATAGAAGGATGGGGATTGACAAACGATGGGAAAAATCTTATTGTCAGCACCGGCGGCAGCGATTTGAATTATTATGACCCGTCAACTTTTAAATTGCTGAAAACACAGACCGTAACTGAATCAGGCAGTCCGTCTTTTAATCTGAATGAGCTGGAATATATTGATGGGTTTGTATATGCCAACCAGTACACTTTACCCTATATCTTCAAGATTGACCCTGCTACCGGGCAAATTGTAGCAAAAGCTGACCTCACTGCCATGTGGGAAAGAATAAAAGCAATTGATCATGATGCTGATGTGCCGAATGGCATTGCTTATGATGCCGCTACGAAGAAAATGTATATCACCGGAAAATGGTGGCCGGAGTTGTATGAGGTGCAGTTTAGTCAGTAATAATCTGTCTGACAGCTAAATAAAAACATTCTTTTAAATGAAATCCTTCTAGCGGCCTGACCGTTACATATCAATAATATAAATCACCGAACTGCACCGCTTCACATCACCCATTGCTTTCATATTAGACCTAAAACCTTTTAAAAAGGCCCCGAAGAGATTTGTTTTGCCGTGCCTGTACTTACTGCTCAACATCGAAACATAAAAGCTATCATACCACATGGGTTTGTATTGTGCAATCTCCAATCCATGCTTTTCTACCAGCACCTTCATAGACTGAGGAGAAAAATGATACAAATGCCGGGGCACATCATAAGCCGCCCAATGCTCTTTATAAACAGCCGCATCTTTTGACATATAGTTGGGAACGGCGATAAACAACTTGCCATTTTCTTTCAGCAATAATTTCAGCTTTGCAATATAACCCTGCAGATCATGCACATGTTCCAGCACATGCCACATGGTAATAGCGTCGTAAGAAGATTCTTTTAACTTGTAAAAATGGCTGATGTCTGTTAAATCAATGTTGTACAAGTCCTTTCCTACTTTTCTTGCATCTTCATCTGGTTCCAATGCGGTTACCTGCCAGCCTGATTGCTTCATTTCATTGGCAAATGCACCTATGCCGCTGCCA
>JANNCC010000333.1:0-22381 GCA_031386125.1 Chitinophagaceae bacterium | reverse complement strand
ATTTTTCGCAATGCATGGTTGACCGATAAATGGCCTCTTTCTGCAGCATCTTTTTCGCTATGTATCATTTCAGTTATCACCCACATTACTCCAAGGCCCAACAAAACACCCATATAAGGTGGCAAGTGAGTAACCGTTTTAAATACAGGTACAAAAAGAAGACTTCCAACACCTACCCAGAATACGGTGTTTCTTTCTCTTTGGGTATTGGTAAATTCTGCTTTCCCTTCTGTTTCTTCAATTCTTTCTGCATTTCCTTTTACTTGCCGGCTGATAATAAAGGCCGGTACCAAAAAACAAACGAGGCTTGGTAATATTGTTTGCACAATAATACTCCCCGCTGTAATCTGCCCTCCTATCCAAAGCATAGTAGTCGTTACATCTCCAATAGGACTCCATGCACCACCGGCATTGGCAGAAATGATAACCAACCCTGCAAATAATAACCTGTCTTTTTTATCAGGAATTATTATCCGTAACAACGAGACCAGTACAATAGTTGTGGTAAGGTTATCCAATATTGCTGAAAGAAAAAAAGTGATAAAACCAATTATCCAGACTAATTTTTTTTTGCTGGTAGTATTAATGCGGTTGGTAACTATTTCAAATCCATCATGGGCATCTATCAGCTCGACTATTGTCATAGCCCCCATCAGAAAAAATAAAATGCCCGCTACTTCGCCTAAGTTTTCTGTAAGAAGATGAGCCGGAGAATGTTTATCCTCAGCATACAATGCAAATACCGTCCAGCAAAGTACGCCGGTAATAAGTGCTGTGGCAGCTTTATTTACTTTCAACGGATGCTCCATTGCAATTGCTGCATATCCAACAATAAAAATGATTGTAATAATAGTAACCATACTTTATAAAAATACAGAAATAAGTAGCAGCGAAATGTAACTCTGTTATTTTAAGCTTTTGGTGTAGGTTTGCATCATGTCAATCGAAGTAAAAAACCTGCTGAAAGAATATGGCGAACAAAAAGCCGTTAATAATATTTCTTTTAAAGTTGGCAAAGGAGAGATTGTTGGTTTTCTCGGCCCGAACGGTGCCGGAAAATCCACTACTATGAAAATCATTACCGGCTACCTGCAACAAACCGGTGGCGAGGCATTCGTTTGCGGCATCAATGTGGCAGAACAACCATTAGAAACAAAAAAAAAGATTGGCTATTTACCAGAGTTAAATGCGTTGTATTATGATATGTATGTGAGAGAGTATTTAGCATTTGTGGCAGAAGTCCATAAGGTTGTAACTCCAAAAGAAAAGATTGAAGGTGTAATTGATTTGACAGGATTAAAAATTGAAAGCAAAAAGAAAATAGGTCAACTCTCCAAAGGCTATAAGCAAAGAGTAGGATTAGCCGCTGCCCTTATCCATGATCCAGAAGTATTGATTTTGGATGAACCCACTACAGGTCTTGACCCTAACCAGATTATTGAAATAAGAGAAGTGATAAAGAAACAGGGCTTGAATAAAACAGTGCTGTTTTCTTCTCACATCCTGCAGGAAGTGGAAGCCATTTGCGACAGGGTTATTATAATCAACAAAGGTGAATTGGTAGCAGATGATAAGCTAAGCAATTTGCAAAAAGGAAATAAAGACAATCATGTAGTCATTGTTCAGTTCAAAGAAGCAATTGACAAAAGCATCTTAGAAAGAATAAAAGAAATTTCAAAAGTTGAAGAACCCCAGACTTCAACCTTTAAACTTCAAACTTCAAACCCTGAGGCTGTAAGAAAACAATTATTTGAAATCGCTTTGCAGCAAAACCTGAATATCGTTTCATTGCAAAGCGAAAGCCAGAGCCTCTCAGCTATTTTCAAAACCCTGACAAATTAAAATCCTTTCTTGTCTGTCGGATTAGTAGTCTTTCCTTTTTCAAAATCCCCACCATAAACCATCACTAATTTTGACTTGTCAAAATATTTACGCAGTGCCCCATTTACAGCATCCAATGTTAATGATTTAACCTTCGTCTCAAACTCCGAATATTGAATGAGGTCTCTGTCGTTCTGTAAAAATGAATGAAGAATACCAGCCAGTGTCTCATTACTACCCAATGATGTTCTGTTTTGCTCCTGCCAGCTTATAACTGATTTAGATAGCTCATCTTGTGTAAACCCACCTTTAATAGCTTTATCCACTTCCTGGTGCAACGCAGAATCAAGCCTGCCTTTATATAATGGATTGAAAAAAGCATAGACACCCCAATTTCCTGTATTGTATTTGTAATCCACATTCATAAAACTGCCGGCTCCATAACTCATTCCTTCATTTTCCCTCAGCCGCTGCGGAAGCCGTGATGAAAGAAAGGCTCCGCCACCTAACAATTCATTGGCCATAATTGCAGCAGGGTAATCAGGGTGCTTCCTGGAAATATTAAGATTCAACCCACCCAGCAGCATGGCGTTGGTTTTGTCAGGAGTGTTGATGATTTCTGTTTTTGCTTTCGTTTCAAAATAGATTGATTCCACCTCTTTAAAAGATGCCTTACTGTTCCATTTAGCAAATGAATTATCAAGAAAATTTTTGATTTGCTTTTTATCCAGCTCTCCCACAAATGAAGACACAGAATTATTAGCCCCATAAAATTCGCTGTAGTATTTTTTTACATCCTCTAATTTCACTTTTGCCAATTCTTCCAGGCTT
Organism: Chitinophagaceae bacterium; assembly: GCA_031386125.1. Taxonomy (GTDB): domain Bacteria; phylum Bacteroidota; class Bacteroidia; order Chitinophagales; family Chitinophagaceae; genus JJ008. The sequence goes on along the minus strand of JANNCC010000333.1, from coordinate 19,729 downwards.
TCGTCTGTACTGGAAGCATAATAAGGGTGCCCGGAGGGGTAGTTACTCATCATCTTACCCAATTTATCTGAAGCAATCGTTTGAGGGTCATTCTTACCGGATTCGTAACCAGCTTTTGTGTCCAGGATAATCTTATCAAACTCTGCCGGATCAAACTTTGGGTTTTTAAGCATATCATCCAATAAGGCCAATGCCGCAGGCAGATTTTGTTTATCCGTATTAATATTGATTGATAAGGAAGTTGAACCACCTGAAAATGAAATACTCGTTTTTATCTTATCTAATTCGTCAGCTAATTGTTTTTTGCTTCTTGTAGTAGTGCCAGATTTCAACATATCTGCCAGCACCCCTCCAACCTCCGATTTGTTGTTCAAACTTTTTTCATCGCCAAAACGAAGTGTAATCGAAGCGGTTATCTTATCTCCCTTAGTCGGTTTTTCTAACAGTGCATATTTCCCTCCGTTTGATAAAGTGCCGTATTCAACATTCTTCTTTATGTTTTCAATGGTATTTTCAAAATTGGTTTTTTGTGCTGCTACTTCTTTTCCTTTATACCCGTTTAATAAAGATTTGATGTCCGGCGTTTCAGCTACCACTGTTCTTTCAGGATTTGCTTCTGGTGTAAATACACCATAAGTACGGTTAGAAGTTTTATAATATTTTTTTGCCGCAGCCTGTATATCAGCCACGGTCAGCTTTTCTAACCTGTCACGGGATAAAAAGAAAAGCCGCCAGTCACCAGCCCCGATATATTCTGTTAATGAAATATTCAGATCGTTAGTTCTGCTTGTAAGGTCTTCAAAATACTTTGTGATAGTATTCTTTGCACGGGTCAGGTCTTCCTCTGTAAAACTCATGATACCAATTGCATCTGCTGTGGCAAGCAATGCCTGCTTGGCGCTGTCAATACTTTTGTCTTTCGGTACTTCCACCTGGAAATAGGAGAATCCCGGATCATACAATGTTTGGGCATATCCATATAGTCCGGAAGCCAGTTTTGTTTCTACTAATTTCTTATATAAAATACCAGAAGGGTCATTTGTTAAAATTTCAATTAATGCATAATTGGCCACATAATCTTTATCAGCTACTGATGGTGTGTGGTAGGCCATTCCGATATATTGAATATCCCCGGTGCGGCGGAGTGAAACATTTCTTTCCCCATCCTGTGCAGGCTCCATTGTATAGGTTGGTTGCAATACCCTTGTTGGCTTAGGAATGGGACCGAAATACTGCTGTACATAAGCTAATGCTTTCTTCTCGTCGAACTTTCCGGAAATAACTAATACGGCATTATCCGGCTGATAATACTTTTTATAAAAGACTTTCAGGTTTTCTGCTTTCACTCTTTCAATATCTTCTTTACTGCCGATGGTGGATTTACCATAGTTATGCCACAGATACATCGCAGAAATAATTCTTTCATTCAATACGCCGCTTGGGTAGTTTTCTCCTATTTCGAATTCATTTCTTACTACACTAAATTCTTTCTTCAATTCTTCGGGCAGGATTTTAGAATTCACCATCCTGTCCGCCTCCATATCTATCGCCCATCGCAGGTTTTCATCTGAAGCTGATAATATTTCGTAATAATTGGTTCTGTCGTACCAAGTAGTGCCGTTGGCAGAAGCTCCTTTATCAGCGATTGCTTTCTTTATATCAACAAATTTTTTACACTGTTTGAAGAGCATGTGCTCCAGCAGGTGGGCCATGCCACTTTCTCCGTAGCCTTCGTGGCGGGAGCCTACTTTGTAAACAATATTTACGGCAATATTGGTTTGCGAGCCATCCGGCATCAGCAATACCCGCAAGCCATTATTCAATTCAAACTCTTTAATACCTTCTACAGTAGTTATCAGTTTGGGAGTTGTTTGTGCCTTTACATTTTTTGCATTCAATAATAATGACAAGCCTAATGTTAAAAGGATAAGACGCATAGTTGTTGATTTTTTTAAAGATACGGGTATTCGGAAAACCCGGAAGAGCCGCTGGTATAAAAAAAGCAGTTAAATAAAAATGGAAGTCGTGAGGTAAATAAGCCTTATTTAAGACAGGAAAAAGTATTTGACAAAAAGCCCATCAGCTACCTGATAATCGTAATCGTCCCTTTTTCTGTAACTGTTTTATTCTGGTTGTTAATATACTCCAGTATCCATACATATACACCGGAATCCTGTGTTACTCCTTTAGATTTACCGTCCCATCCTTCGCCTTCTTTGTCAGAATAAAAAATAAGATTTCCCCAGCGATTGAAAACAGAAAAGCTTTTAAGCGATTTCATACGGACGAGATAAGGTATTGCTACATCGTTCAGGCCATCGCCATTAGGCGTAAAGGCAGTTGGAAGATAATATCCCGGTTTTCTTAATATCAGCATCTGCATCGTATCAGTAGTAACGCAGGTATGTAAGTCAGTGATATCAATCAGGTATTTTACATCGTCTGTCACAGCAAAAAATTCTGTGTAGCGGGTATTGTAGCTGCTTAGTTGAAGTTGCGGCCGCCAGTTGTAAAAAGTGCCAATAGTGTCACGAACATGAACAAATTGAGAACTTCCTTCCGGCACGGTGATAGTCCTGTAAGTAATGCCCGGCTTCTGCACATTCACCAACACCTTTTTGGTAATAGAGTCGGGGTAATTTTCACAGCCCAATGCTGTCAACTTCAGCACTACGTCAGTAAGCCCCAGAGTAGTATAAACAACAGGCGATGGATTTTTTAATACTGAACCCGGCCCGCCGTTATTAAAAGTCCAGTTATAGTTAACCTGCGCCGATGCATTTTCACTACTTAAATTATAAAACAAAACCGGCCGGTTGGTGCAAATGGAATCCCATCTAAAATTAGGTATGCCATTGGGCAGAATGTAAACATTCTGGTTGGTGCTGTCTTTGCAACCAAATTCTGTGGTGGTTATCAATTTTACATTGTATGTCCCTGTATTGGCAAACGACTTTACGGCGTCGGTATTAATATCAGTTATTCCATCACTGAATTTCCAGAGATGTGTCATTGCTGCATTATCCGGAGCATTGGAATTATTAGTGAATGTGAATAAGTTATTAGTAACACATCCTGTATCGTTGCTTGGTGTAAACAAAACAATTGGTAGCTGGTGCACAAAAACAGCATGATTGCCGGTGCTGTCCCGACAGCCCGCCTGTATTATGTCAGCCCAGTAAATTCCGGAAACAGGTGGTGAGTAATTTATACCCGTAGCACCAGCTATCGGACCTGCAGTTAACTCATGCCATTGAACTGAGGTACAAGTATTTTTAACTGAAAGTATTGCCCCCGGTTCTCCCACACAAGAATTCACATTCCCGGTAGTAGCTACTAGGGTATCCACTACTGTATTAGAAAGTATCATTGTATCAGTACCAATGCAACCTGTAAGCAAATCTGTCATAGAAACTATAAACTCTGTTGGTGCCGTAACAGGGCCAGCAAATGGATTGGCAGCTAAAGGATTACTTACAAGACCGACCGGTATCCAGGAATAGGTATGAGCCACTAATGGCGGTGCCCCTATCTGCACTTGCTGACTATTACAAATTGTATTATCGGCTCCTGCATTTGCAATTGGTTTGGGCGATACAGTTATGGTCGCATACAATGTATCTCTGCAACCAAAGCTTGGAAAAGGCTCAACAATTACCGGGTAAATAGTCCCAACGCTAGGCGGAGGGTTAAATGTTACCGTTTGTGAAGTGGAAATAATAGTACTGAATGTATTATCTGAATACCATGTATAGCCTTGAAATCCGAAAGGAGCAGTTAATGTTGTTACCGTATCACCAATACAAACTGTACTGCCTTGTACGGCCCCATTACAACTAGTATTTACATCCAGATAAGCATAACCAAAATGTTGGGTGAAAACACAGTCATTAGTAGTAAACTCCAGCCTTATAGTTTTACCTATATATCCATTTAAATTTATTGTTATCGGAGTCCAGTCTTTATAAACAACACCTTGGCCGAGTGGTGAAGGCAGAAACCCGGGGAGTGTGGCAGATGCAATAAAATCAAAGTCAACACAGGGTATGGGAAAACCAGTTGACACATCTGTTATCCTGGCACGAAAACGGGGTTGTTGAGTGGGAGTGTGGTTGGGATCCTGCAAAACAACCGCATAATGAAATATCATTGAAAAGGTAGTCAAAGTAGACGGAATATTGTAAGTGTATGAAATACTTTCAGCCTGATGGTTTCCACCACTGTTACCAAGTTTTACACTATACCCGCTACCATTGGGACAATTTTCGGGAAAAAAGCCCCAAGGGTCTGTGCCTGCTGTAGCAGCAGTAATAATTGTATGCTGGCCAGGAATTGGAGGTGATGGGTTAAGAGAGAGGCTGCCATCGAGGTTAACAATGCCTGCCTGACAAGACCAATTACTAAAATCTCCCTGCTCAAAATCCAGATTTGGCGGGCAAAGGCCGACTTGTGCTTTTGCCATATTTTGAACAGCAAAAAAACCAATTGCAACAAAAAAATGTTTGAGCAGCCTGTAAGACATGAAAACAGCTGAATTAAGTTCAAACTTAAATAAAAAAACCGGTTTCAGGTAAGTAATTTCCTGAATACAAGCCCCTTGTTTTTCACTTGTTTATATATCGTTCGCCGTTATTTCATAGGAGAAAATTAATCAAAACATCGTTTCTTTGCGCCACGAAAGCCTGCGATTGGAAGATATACTAAATTATAAATCTTAAATCTTCAAACCAACTCATGAGTTACATTTCCGAAATCTTCGCCAGACAAATTTTAGATTCAAGAGGTAATCCTACTGTAGAAGTAGATGTGATTACAGATGAAATGGCATTGGGCCGTGCCGCTGTACCAAGTGGGGCCAGCACCGGCATACACGAAGCCGTGGAGCTGAGAGACGGCGATAAAAAACAATATGCAGGCAAGGGAGTATTAAAAGCTGTTACCAATGTAAATAAAACCATTGCGCCGGTATTGCTTGGTTATGACGTGGCTGACCAGACAGGAATTGATGAAATGATGATTCAATTAGATGGTACGGCTAATAAAGCAAAGTTGGGCGCCAATGCCATTCTTGCGGTAAGTATGGCTGTTGCAAAAGCTGCTGCTGAAGAAGCATCACTGCCGCTTTTCCGCTATGTAGGTGGAACAAATGCAAAGACACTACCTATCCCGATGATGAACATTCTGAATGGCGGTGCCCATGCGGATAACAAAATAGATTTCCAGGAATTTATGGTAATGCCGGTAGGTGCCTCTTCTTTCAGCGAAGGATTGAGATGGGGTGTTGAAATTTTTCATACTCTGAAATCTGTATTGAAGAAAAAAGGCTTTAGCACCAATGTGGGTGATGAAGGTGGTTTTGCCCCCAATATTCAAAGTAATGAAGAAGCAATTGATACGGTGATGGAAGCAATACAGGCATCAGGTTACAAAGCCGGTTCACAAATTGTAATTGCAATGGATGCTGCCAACAGCGAACTGTGGAATGCCAAAAAGAAAAAATATGTTTTTCATAAAAGTGACGGCAAAGAACTGAGCAGCGATCAACTCGTTAAGTTTTGGGAAAAATGGGTAAAGCAATATCCCATCGTTTCTATTGAAGACGGTATGGCAGAAGATGATTGGAGTGGCTGGGCAGCATTAACACAAGCTGTTGGAAAAAAATGCCAATTGGTAGGTGATGATTTATTTGTAACTAACGTAACAAGATTGCAACAGGGCATTGATAAAAGTATTGCCAATGGGTTATTAGTAAAAGTAAACCAGATAGGGACTATTACCGAGACCATCAATGCTGTTACATTAGCCCAGCACAGCGGTTACAATACTATCATGAGCCACCGCAGTGGTGAAACAGAGGACACCACCATTGCAGATTTAGCCGTTGCATTAAACTGCGGACAAATAAAAACTGGCAGTGCATCAAGAACAGATCGTATGGCCAAGTACAACCAGTTAATCAGAATTGAAGAATTATTAGGCAGCTCGGCTGTATATCCAAAAGGAAAGATTAAATTTGGGAAATAGTTCATGGTGAATAGTTCATGGAAAAACATCTCTGAACCATGAATCGCCAACAATGAACCCAATAACCCATCAACTATGAACAGACTACTTACCCACATCCCCGGCTTTCTCAAAAACAAATATTTCATCTCTTTTGCCGCTTTCTGCGTAGTAGTTCTTTTTCTGGACAAGAACGACTTCTTTACACAATATGAACGCCGCAAAGAGCTTCGTGAGTTACAGCAAAGCAAAAGACATTATACTTCCCAAATAGCCACCGAACGTAAAGAATTACAGGCACTTGAGACCAATCCCGCCACCGTAGAAAAGATTGCCAGGGAAAAATACCTGATGAAGCGGGACAATGAGGAGCTCTTCCTTATATCGGAAAAACCCGATCCTGTAAAGAATTAGTCCCCGGTACACAATAAGGCAAACCCACCCCCGTTAATATAACGGACGTTTCTAATATCTCAGCTACCACAAGGACACATCTTATTATTGGACACTTAATCTGGATTTGCCACATGACAAATTTTACTCCCGAGGATTTATTATTGTATTTGTACAAAGAAGGCTCTGTTAAACAGACTGCTGCTATCGAAGCCGCTTTACAAAAAGACTGGACGCTTCGTGAAAAGCTGACTGTTTTAAAAGCCTCAATGCAACGGCTGGACAAAATCACAACATCCCCCCGCACTGAAGTAGTACTGACTGTACTGAACTATGCAAGGGAACAGGCTGTTGAAGAAGTGCAGTAGTGTAACCAACCGGCTTAAAAAAAATTGTAGTCCCGTCTGGCTTGAGGCCAGACGGGACTTTTTTTATTCCGGAAAGAAAGGATCGGAATTTATTAAATAACGAGTCTTCTAAGGGCGATGTTTTATTCACTATTGACCGTTCACCATTATCTTGCGCCATGACCCGTAAAGAACGATACCAGTTCATTATTGATTACTTCGAAAAAAAAATGCCGGCAGCAGAAACCGAACTGGAGTTTCATGATCCGTTTCAATTATTAGTCGCTGTCATCCTCTCTGCCCAATGCACCGATAAAAGAGTGAACATGACCACACCAGCCATCTTTGCAAAATATCCAGATGCATCATCCATGAGCAAAGCCACATTCGATGAACTCTTTCCATTTATCAAAAGCATTTCTTATCCCAACAATAAAACAAAACACCTGATTGGCATGGCCAATAAAGTCATTACACAATTCAATGGGAAAATTCCGATGACAGTGGACGAATTGACCCAACTGCCGGGTGTGGGAAGAAAAACTGCTAACGTTATTACCTCTGTTATTGACCGTCAACCCAACATGGCGGTGGATACCCATGTCTTCAGGGTAAGTAAAAGACTGGGTCTGGTTCCTCAAACAGCTAAAACACCTTATGAAGTAGAAAAAGTACTGGTAAAGAATTTTCCCGTTGAATTAATTCATAAGGCCCACCACTGGCTGATATTGCACGGGCGATATACCTGCCTGGCAAGAAATCCAAAATGTGAAATTTGTGGAATAAAAATTGCATGTAAATATTTTTCACCTCCACAATAATTTAAACTTTGTCAGTTCTGTATATTCTATACTTTTATCGTTCGTATTCCGCACCCAACCCTGATTTCAATCCAACCCCTCTGACAAAACCCGTTATTTTAATTCACATTAAAAGAAAATTTGTTTGAGGATGAGAAAACTACTGGTAATGGCGTTGGTGTGCAGCCTGGTACTCTGTCAGCCCCTGAAAGCTCAGTACTACTATTACAACTCAAAATCTTATTACAGCCCGGTTGTGTTTGAAGTTGGCGGCTCCTTTGGTGTAATGAATTCACTGACAGATCTGGGTGGTAAAAAAGGTGTTGGCAAAAAATTCGTTAAGGATCTGCGCTGGAAAACAGCCAAGCCGAGCTATGGTGTTTACCTGGCGGCTACGTATAAGGAGGCCATCGCAGTACGACTGGAAGGAACCTTTGGAGAAGTGATTGGATATGACAGTATTCTGAAAAATGTAGCCGCTTCTACGCATGGTCGTTATGAACGAAACTTAAGTTTTAAAAGTAAAATCAGTGAATTTCAACTGGGATTGGAAGTGCATCCGCTATTCTTTAAAGAATATGATGATGTAGAACCGCCACGTTATTCCCCTTACATCATAGCCGGAGCCGGTATTTTTTCTTTTGACCCGCAGGCAAAACTGAATGGCCAGTGGTATTCATTACAACCGCTGCATACTGAAGGGCAGGGTTTTGCTGAATATCCCGAACGGAAAATCTACCAGCTTAACCAAATAAATATTATTGCAGGTCTTGGTATAAAATATGAGCTGAATGCAATGTTGAATGCAAGATTGGAGTTTGTCCAACGTATTTTAAGCACTGATTATTTAGACGATGTAAGCCACTACGACTATGTTGATCCCAGCCTGTTTTATAATTATCTTCCGGCCAACCGGGCTGCTATCGCCCAGCAATTATATAACAGGACAAACGAACTAAACCCCAATGATATCACTTTCCCCGAAAATATACAGCGGGGAAACCCCAAGGATAATGATTCTTACTTTACCTTTCAACTAAAGATAGGATTGATGCTGGGCCGTCAAAAAAGATAGTATTTAGCTTATCAACTTTATTATACCAGCCGGGAATCTTCAAAATTTTCCGGTTTTTTTGGCTATTCCCGGGTCTGCCGCAGCAGTAACCCTATTAGGGCTATCCGGAGCAAATCATATTTGTTAGCTTTACAATACCTTAAACCATTACTTCATGCAAGAAAATATTTTAGTGTTTGATGAGTCATTGTTCAACAGTAACCTTTCCTTTTACCCGTTGGTAATGGCGTTAAAAAAAAATATTGGTGAAGGTAATCCCGGCATGAAAAAATTGTATGGCAATGTAGTGAAGGAGTTTGAATCGTATCCCCAACTGATGAGTACTATTACCGACCTCAGTATGCTGGCTCCACACACCGAGTTGATTGAAGAATTATTGTCTGCGGTATTTCCGCCTACCACGGCCAATTTTATGTACGGCGTAGCCATTCCTTTTAAACACCAGGCAGTGTACGCATCACCCCGTTTCAAAACAATGTTGAAACCCGGCACTACTGAAATAAATGTACCCGAAGGGCAGGCAGGCACCAACCTCAACCAGGATAAAATGCAGTTTGCCTACGGCCTTATCCTGAAAAAATATTTGGGTGTAAACAGTCCTGAGTCATCCCGTTCTATTCATCCATATCCAAATCAGGAAACAGGCCTTACCCGTTTCCTTGAGTTACGCATTGATGCCCGGTTTATTGATGTAAGACCTGTTGGAGAGATGCCTGCTCTGCCGCAAAGCATTTTAAATAAACACACCAACAACATCATGAGTATGGAAGAACTGATGGAACATATTCCATTAGACAAATTTGTTTTTGAAGGGATTTCTGTTATCCGGGTAAATGATATGACCGAACAGGAGGTAATCACACAAATTAAAAACCGCCTGCTTGATATTAATGCTTTTGCCGATGCTTCTGTATATACGGAGCTGGAAAAACATGTGCAATCGCTTATTGGGTTAAAGGATCTTGCCATTGGCATTACTCCTTTTTTTAAGATAAACGGTCACTATGTTTATTCTGACCTGCATAACAACAACAGCATCCTGTTCAAACATTTTCGTTCCACTTCCGATAAAGATGAAATAAGTGATTACTGCAAGCTCTTGTTCCGTGAAAACAAACAACCACTTTTATTTGAAACATTAGATGAACAGTCATTAAGCGATGTGCAGTGTCTGCAATATTATCACCTCGAAGGTGCGAGAAGCCTTATCATTTGCCCGTTAAAAAATCATGACGGTTTGCTGGGCATGCTGGAAATAACATCTGCAGTTCCCGGCCTTTTAAAACCGGCACATATCGGTAAAATTGAAGCCGCTATTCCGTTGTTTACATTGGGGCTGGAAAAAAGCCTGGAGCAACTAAACAGTCATGTGGACACCATTATAAAGAAGAAATTTACTGCCGTTCAGCCTGCTGTTGAATGGCGGTTTACTGAAGCCTCATTGAATTATCTTGTCACACAACATAAGAAAGAAGATACAAAAATCGAACGTATTGCTTTTAATGATGTGCATCCGTTATACGGTGCCATCGACATCCGCAATTCTTCCACCGAACGTTCTCATGCAATACAATCAGACATAGTAGAACAATTGGAAATGGCCCGGAATGTTATTAAAAAAGCACAGGCTAATATTACCTTCCCGCTGTTGCAGGAGATAGAATTTAAAATTGATAAATTTATTGTCTCTGCTTCGGATGTGCTGCAGTCAGGTGAAGAGTTGAGCATTCAGGATTTTTTGCAGGTGCAGGTAGTGTCAGTTTTTAATCACCTGCGCAGCACTGAGCCTTCCCTTAAAAACGAAGTGGAACAGTACTTTGCTGCCCTTGACCCGCAGATAGGCATGTTGTATCATCATCGCAAGTATTATGAACAAAGTGTGTCCCGTATTAATGATACACTGGCCCGGTTCATTGATAAAGAGCAGGCTGCCGCACAAAAAGTATATCCGCATTATTTTGAACGCTATGTAACTGATGGGCTGGAATTCAATATTTATATGGGGCAATCCATTTCACCCCGCAAAAAATTTGATGAGATATACCTGCGAAATTTGAAAATGTGGGAGCTGACCGTTCTTACTAAAGCAGCAAGGATAACTCATGTATTGGAAACTGAACTGGCCCACCCGTTGCGCACCACTCAATTAATATTGTCGCATGGTCAAACACTGTCTATTCTTTTCCGAACCGAAGAAAGAAAATTTGATGTGGATGGTGCCTACAATATCCGCTACGAAATTGTAAAAAAGCGGATTGATAAAGCCCATATAAAAGATAGTAATGAACGCCTGACCCAACCCGGTAAAATAGCTATTGTCTATTCTCAGGCAAAAGACGCAGCAGAATACACCGAATACATTGAATTTTTACAAAATAAAGGCCTGCTGAAATCTGGAATTGAACATCTCGACCTGGAAGAACTACAGGGTGTGGTGGGCATGAAAGCTCTGAGAGTGGATGTGAACTTTGATGACCTGCCAGTAACAGAGAAAAAGGTGGAGTTATCAAAAACTACTTCGGGGCAGTTATTAAGAGATTAATAGGTTCAAAATTTTTTTCGCTACTTATAAGTAAAGCCAGCTCTTTCAAACTGGCTTTACTATTTTATCTATATAAAGTAGCTGCTATTAAAACTTCCATCCCAATCCAAATAGCGGTATTTTATCTTCGCTGGAAACAGCATAGCTTAATGAAACCACAATACGGCGTAATGGTGCAAACCAAAAACCACCACCATAGCCGGTAGCCATTTTTGATACATTATCATTCTTTACCCAAACCCTTCCCATATCAACAAAGGCAAACATGCCAAACGATGCCGGGAACAGATAGGTTCTCAGGTTGGCTAATTTCAAACGCAGTTCCGTCTGGTTAAAAAATTTGGATCTTCCCGCAAACCTTTCTTTTCTGTAACCCCTCAGGTCTTCGTTGCTGCCAAGGTATTGTGCCTGGTAAAATTCAAAATTGTCACCCATGGTAACGCCAGCACCTGTACGGTTGGCCCATACCAGCCAGTCCTTTACAAGACTCACATAAAATGAAAATTCTGAGTTCAATTGCGATACGTTATCATAACTATTGCTGTTGTTGCCAGACAGGTAACGGAATGATGTGTTCCAAAAGATCCCTTTGCTTGGCAGTGCAGGGTGGTTCCGGGTATCTACTGTAAGACCCAGCTTTGCACCGATGTAGGATTGCCGTTTGTCGAAGACACCCTGGTTTAGTCCGCTCAAGGGGTTCAACTCTACATTTCTTACTTTATTAAACTGATCGGTGGAGTCGTAAGAATAAAACTGGAAAGTGGGGCCTGCCGACAGCATTACTTTAGAAGAAAAACGGTGTCTCAGTTGCAATGTAATATCCCCCAGGTCACTGCGGATGCGGTAAAACCTGAACTTGCCAGTCTTTGTTTTGTCATACACACTATTCATTCCGTAGCCAAAGAAATTACTGGTATTGTTGGGCCCCTTATAATCTATTGCAGTGGTTAAATCTGTATTGCGGCCAAACACACCGATAAACTCATTGTTGTATGATATATTCACTGCCTTAGTGGAAAATGCAAACAACCCTTTAAACTGGTGAAGTGATTTGTAAGGAGTTTTCCGGAACCCATGACGGATATATTTGAAAGTAGGGCCAAGAAAAAGTCCATCATCAGGGTTAAATCCCAGCATAAAAAAAACAGACTGAAACGGATATTTATACCCAAGCCTGTCAAATGAATTAACGATGCTGTCGTTAGCCATTTTATTGATAAATCCACCTGTCACAGTATTACCTCCGTCTCTCCTGTCATACACTACTGCACCTTTTTGTTTTGAATCAGGGTTTTCAAATACATCTGCACCTCCACCACCAATGAGTCTTATTTTGGCTTTATCATTATTGCCGTGTACTACAAATTTATCTTCCCCATCCATTCCGTATAGCCTGATTTCCTTTGTTACGAATGGCGCAAACTTTCTTTCGTACATTTTAGTGGACTGGGCACCGTCCTTATCAATTTTATATACCTGCACCAGGGTGCTTCCATCATCGTTGCGGGTAATATCAAACAGTTCTTTTTTATCGCTGCCGGTTACACTAACCGTTTGCGAAATAATAGCATAATACTCCATTACTTCAGCAACAATATTATTACGACGGGCTTTTAATATTTCAGCAATTTTACCAACAGAGATAGAACCGATTTCTGCAGGCTGCATTGCCATTGCTTTATCAATAACCTCGTCGGTCATTTGAGAAACAAATTTTTCTGCGGCAGCTTTCCAGTCTTCTTCAGTCAGTTGATTTAAAAAGAACCGGTCTAAGTTGCGGGCAGCAAAGTTGAAACGGCTGATGCTTTTAGCAGCAGGTTTAAAGCCTTCTAACTGTGGTACCAATGAACGGCCTTTTATAAACCCTGGCAAGAACCCCTGGTTGATATAAAAAGCCTGGTCACGGTCTTTTGGAATGGGAAAATAAGTTTTGCCTTTCCCATTGGCATTATCTGTTGCACCCCAGTTCCACTGGCCTTCATGCCTGTCAAGATCCATCACAAACATATCCAGTATCCTTGCCCGCAACAAAGCCGCCTGGTCCACATCATTATCATTGTCTTTTTCTAATTTTTCAACTACTTCTTCAGTATCGTATGCCTTACTCACATTAGCAGGTATCCGCTCTTCAAAAGTGGCCAGCATATTGGCAAAATCAGCCCGGAATTCCCCCAACCTGGGATCGTCGGGTACATAGACAAGCTTCACTTTTCCGTAAGGAACACCGGCAGCATCAGCTAATGGCTGCATAGAAAGAGATGCATAAGGATAAGACGCCGAAACTCCATCAGATACCAGATCGGCCGCCGCTTCACTTTGCAAATCACCTGGTAATGTTTTATCAGTGATGTATTTTTGTATGGAGCGAAGGGTATATTCTCTTCCACTGGCATCTTGCAATCTTAGTGATTTAGTTTGCTTTCCTCCGCCTTTTTTAATGGCAGTTAATCCACCTTTTTCGGTAGCAAGATTTATTACAGGCACTTTCACCGGGGTATTCCATTCCACCCGATAATTTCTTCCCATCCAGAAATGTCTTGCTCCACTCGTACTAAAAGTGTCCGCAGGGGCAGTGGCAAAGTCGGTCTGGGCATAGCCTTGCGATATGGCAATAAAAAATGATACAATAAATAAGCTGAGCAGTCTCATGGTTGCAGGTTTAATAGTTAAGTTAAAAGTTAGTCCCATCGGAAAAGATACGATTTTCTGAAAAATAAGCAAATATTGGCCTAAGAATTTCTGATGCAATAAAAACACCCAACTGTTTCCCCGTTAAAGTATATCTGATGTTTACACTATGGCATAATAATGGCCTAATTTTTAAACTACCTGTTGATGTGGACAAAGTTTTGTGTAATTTGGAAACTTTCTTTGGGACAAGTAATCATACCCCCCGGAGATATGTGCTAAATTGATTTTACAATTTAATATTATCCTCAAACAAATAAGGATTAAAGAGGTAATATATCAAAGGTGGTAATGAAAAAAAATATTGCACTGATTGTTAGCTTGCTATTGCTGAATATGTTCCTCAAGGCTCAGGAAAACACCCTATCCAAAAGGAAGGCCCAGGAAGATACCATTGTACAAAGGATAGTACTTATTGGAGATGCGGGACAACTGACCAACGGAATACACCCGGTAGCCAATGCTGTCAGAAACTTCATTACCCTTGATAAAAAGACAACAGTTCTCTTTCTCGGGGATAATCTCTACAAAAATGGTCTGCCCGAAGATCAGTCAACAGCATATAATAGTGCAAGGGCGGTACTCGACTCACAACTTTCGGTGGCAGAAGGTACGCCGGCCAAAGTAATTATGATTCCGGGTAATCATGATTGGGAAAATGGCAGACGGGGGGGCTATGATGCTATCATCCGCCAACAGTACTATGTTGACATCATTCATCAAAAAAATGCAGAATACTGGCCAAAAGACGGATGCCCCGGCCCGAAAGAAATTAAACTCGGTAACGATGTAGTATTAATACTTTTTGACAGCCAGTGGTGGTTGCATCCGTTTGATAAACCGGAGATTGAATCAGATTGTCAATGCAAAACAAGAGATGAACTCGTTTCCCAGATCAGGGATATTGCTGCCCGCAATTCTAAAAAATTAGTCATACTTGCCTGCCACCATCCTTTCAAAAGTAATGGAATGCATGGTGGTTATTATACACCAACGCAGCACTTGTTTCCTTTTACTGATTTTAAAAAAAATTTATATATCCCGCTTCCTGTTATTGGTTCCATCTATCCTATAGCAAGAAGTGTATTTGGCACCCCGCAGGATCTGAAACATCCTACTTATGCCAATATGGTGCAGGAAATATCTGCAGCAGCAAAAGCGGCACCCAATTTAATATTTGTGTCTGGCCACGACCATAACCTGCAGCATATTAAAGACAGCAGTTATAATTATATTGTTAGTGGCGGTGGTTGCAAGCAAAACCGTAGTTCAAAAGCTAAAAACAGCCTCTATAATAATCCCACCTCCGGTTTTTCCGTACTGGAAATTTCGAAAAATAAAAATGTTACCCTCGATTTCTACACGGTGTCAGACAGTGTGGTTATCAAAAAAGATTATTCCGCTACATTATTAAATTTTACAAGTCTTCCTGAAACAGCATTAGACACTAATGCGCTGATTGTAACCGATCCTTTTTTAAAATACAAGGATACGTTTACCACTGCGGCCAGTAAAAATTTTCCGTTGATAAAAGGGTTGAAGAAATTTTTCATGGGGCAAAATTACCGGGCCGAATGGTCAACACCGGTGAACATGAAAGTTTTTAATCTCAAAAAAGAAAAAGGCGGAATGACTATTGATGGTATGGGCGGAGGTACACAAACAAAATCACTCCGGTTGATTGATAAAAAAGGAAAGGAATGGGTGCTTCGCAGTCTGAATAAAGATGCTTCAAACACTATTCCTGAGGCTTTCAAAAGTGTTATGGTAAATGACCTGGCGGTAGAATTAAGTTCCGGATCACATCCTTATGCGGCACTCACTTTTCCCGCATTGGCAAAGCCCTTAAATATTTCCGTCCCGCACCCGGAATTATTTTTTGTTCCCGACGACCCTGCCCTGGGCTATTACCGGGAGTTGTTTAAGAATAATGTGTGTATGCTGGAAGAAAAAAATGCTACGCCGGATGGTTCTGACACTAAAACAACTGCCAAATTATTTACAAAAATGCTGGATGAAAATGATCATCTTCCTTTTCAGTCCAGAGTATTGCAGGCAAGATTATTAGATATGTTAACCGGCGATTATGACCGCCATTTCGATCAGTGGAGATGGGGTACCATTGATACCGGCAAGGGAAAAATATATTACCCTATTCCAAGAGACAGGGACGAGGCTTTTTTTAATTCAGATGGAGCCATAATAAAAGCTATCAGTGCCAGGCGTATGCCATTTCTGAAAGGTTTTAAATCCAACATTCAAAAAGTAAATTGGCTGGGATATACAGCCAGAGATTTTGACCGTATCTTTCTTCCCGATCTGGATGAAGCTGAGTGGAAAAATATAATTGATGAATTTCAGCGAAATCTTACCGACTCTGTGATTAGAACTGCTGTAAAACAAATGCCTCCTGAGATTTTTGCAATTAATGGAGAATCGATCATAAAAAAATTAATCAGCAGGAGGAATCAGCTATCAGAAAAAGCATTGACTTATTATAAATTTATTTCCAGAAAAGTAAATGTAATCGGCAGCAACCAGAGAGAATACTTTAAAGTCAGCAATCATGGCGAAGGTCTGCAGGTTAGAGTATATGCTCTCGGCAGGGGAAATGATACTAGTTTTATCATGTATAACAGAATCTTCACTCCGTCGGTAACCAGCGAGATACGGTTATACGGGCTGAATAATGATGATGTTTTTGATGTAAATGAAAACGCTGAATCCCGGATAAAAATCCGCATTATCGGTGGTAAAGGTTATGACACCTTTGATATCAAGGGTAAGGTAGAAGTTATGTTGTACGACTTGAAAACTACTGACAGCGTTGCAGGTAATTTTATTAAAAACAACAGCCATGTTAAAAACCGTTTCTCGTATGACCCACCGGTTAATGAACGCAGTCTGCTTGGCTTTAATTATAATACCACTAAGCTTCCAAGATTCCATATCAACTATAATTCTGATGATGGTTTAATGGCAGGAGCCGGAATGTCAAAAAGGACTTATGGTTTCCGCAATCTTCCTTATGCATCTGACCAACGGCTATCCGCCTTGTATGCAGTGAACAAGAAAGCATACCAAGTTAATTACCGGGGTGAGTTCAATCATGTTACCCGGGATATTGATATCATCTTGCAGGGAAATTTATCCAACCCTGCATTAAGAAATTTCACAGGTCTTGGTAATAATACACAAATTGATAAAGCAAGAAATTTTAATTATTACACTACCCGTTACAAATCATTGGAAGCAGAAGTACTTATCCGCAAAAGATACTTTGAAAAAATGCACCTGATGGCAGGACCTTATTTTTATCATTATAACAACAAGTTTAGTGATAACATCGGCAGTATTCTGGAAAAACCACAGCGTCTGCGTCTTGATTCAGCTGATGTCTTCAGTAAAAAAACATATATTGGGGGAAAGTTTGGTTTTTCAGTAGATAACCGGAATAAGGAATTTATGCCAACCAGAGGTATCCTATGGAATAATGAATTTACTGTGGTAAAAGGGATTACAAAAAACAGCAATGATCTCATAAAATTCACTACTGACATGTCTTTATATGCAAGTATAAATGAACCTTCGAGGGTGGTAGCGGTATTCAAAATGGGCTGGGGTCATATTTTCAGTAAAAACTATGAATACTTCCAGGCATTGAGTCTCGGGGCTAATAACTCGCTAAATGGGTTTAGAAAAAACAGGTTTTCCGGCACCTCCCTATTATACTCCAGCCTGGAGTTAAAAATAAAATTATTTGATATTAAATCTTACATTTTACCAGGGCCTTTTGGCATAACTACTTTTTTGGACGCAGGTCGTGTATGGCTGAAAGGCGCACCACGATCCAGAAAGTGGCATGGTGCTTATGGCGGTGGAATTTATTATATCCCATTCAATCGTTTTTTAATTTCTGCCAATGCAGGGTTTTCAAATGGTGAAAAAATGTTGAATTTTTCGCTGGGAACAAAGATTAATCTTACCTATTGATACGGCACGGTTATTAGGGTATTTGTATGTCCCCCAGAAGGATGTTGCCCTATAAATATTTTTAAAAATGAAACCCACCTATATGGTTTTACCGAGGCGTTCAGCGGTAAAAAAAAATGAACTAAAACGCATTTTTGCTATTGCTATAGCATGGACGGTTATTGATTTCCTGATTTTTATCATCCGGTTTGCTACAGAAACTTACACTCCAAAATATGAGTCCACTCATGCAGGTTCATTTAAAGCTATTTTATTAAGGGAACTGAATGTTTTTATTTTCAGTTTAATTATCGGGTACTTTCTGATAATTGTTTTAAGACATTTTCTGCGCAATAAATCTCCCGGTATAAATCTTGTTATCAAAACGTTTCTTCTTGTAATCGTAGCGATTGCAATGAATTTTTTTATCTACTTTACTTACAGCCTGCTTATTGAACATCAGCCGGTTTCCGGGGCTTTCAATAAATTTATTGAAAACACTTTCCGCCGCAAGTGGCTATTGGAGAAAATGCCTGAGTGGATATTATTGTTTGTGATGACGCAACTTGCAATTGAAATCAACCAAAAGTATTCGCAAGGAGTATTTTTAAGTATTATTATTGGCAGGTACCTGCAACCAAGGGATGAAAAGAGAATCATCATGTTTATTGATTTGAAGAATTCCACCCCCATTGCAGAAAAGCTAGGCCATAAGGAATATTTTAAATTTATCAGGGATGTAATTTACTGCATGGCGGCTGGCATCGCCGAATACGATGGTCGTGTATACCAATATGTTGGAGATGAAATTGTTGCCTGGTGGCCACATACGCCGGTCAATGCAAGAAAGTGTATCAACTCTATCATTGAGGCAAGAAAAATATTAAATCACAATGCTGAACAATTTAAACGGGGTTATGATACTATTCCTGAATATAAAGTAGGTATTCATACCGGTAATGTAACAGTGGGCCAGGTGGGAATAACAAAAAAAGACCTGGTAATAAGTGGCGATACTATTAATACAGCAGCCAGGATCAGGAGTGCCTGCACCGAGCTAAACCAAAAATTTGTTGTATCGAAAGAATTCGTTGAACTACTGAACATGAAAAACTGGCAAACAGAGAGCCTTGGCATGGTAGATTTGAAGGGGAAAAACGAAAGCATTGAATTATTTGCATTAAAAATTTGATTTATCTTTCAATTATTTTCCCTGAAATGAAAGTATTGAATACGCCAAACAAGAAAACAAAATTAACACTCTGGCTTATCCCCCGCAGGACGGCTAAAAAAATCCTTCTTGCAGTAGCTCTGTTACTTATATTTTTTCTGGTATGGGTAGTTTTTGTATATGGCAGAAATTCTTTTGATCAAAATACATTTTTTTTTATAGCCCCGCATATTACAGAAGACCGCACCAGAATTATGCGTTTTATTTCATTCCTGGCGAAACATACTTTTTTAACCCCTGCAATTTTTTTGCTGATTGCTTACTTCCTGTTCAAAAAAAATAAATGGATGGCCATCAGAACGGGCACCGTGCTGCTGAGCAGCCTGTTGCTTATGTCCCTTCTAAAAAAATTGATTCACCGTCAGCGACCCCCGGATCCGCTGGTAGAAGGAATTACCAATTTTAGTTTTCCAAGCGGCCATGCTTTTATGGGTGTAGCATTTTATGGATTGCTGATATGGTACGCCTCAGTATATATCAGCAATAATTGGTTCCGGCGGACAGTAATCTTTTTTTTGCTAATTGTCATTGCCGCCATTGGCTTTAGCCGCATTTACCTGCGGGTTCATTATGCCACCGATGTGATAGCGGGGGTTTGCATAGGCTTTGTATGGCTTGACTTATGCCTGTGGTTTATTGATAATAAAGAAGCAGCAGTGATTAAAAAATAACGGCTTC
>JANNCC010000120.1:0-1904 GCA_031386125.1 Chitinophagaceae bacterium | reverse complement strand
TATCCCCCTGGTAATTGTACAAATATTTATTGGCAGCCGGGTCAAAAATGCTGATGCCGACATGGGCGGCTTGCAAGGCCTTGGCATCAAGCACATCAGCTTGGGCTGATTTGGCAATTTGTTTTTGAACAGAACAGGAAGAGAGGATAATTAGTAATGAATAATTAAAAATTAATAATTGCTTAAA
Organism: Chitinophagaceae bacterium; assembly: GCA_031386125.1. Lineage (GTDB taxonomy): Bacteria > Bacteroidota > Bacteroidia > Chitinophagales > Chitinophagaceae > JJ008. The sequence goes on along the minus strand of JANNCC010000120.1, from coordinate 1,717 downwards.
GAAAGTGGTTCTCTTTTTCATGGTGTTCTCTTTTCAAGAAAGGAAAGAATGTTTTCCATTTGTTCTTTCAAGCCCGGCAAGTCGTTTTGAATAGTAGTCCATACTTCCGCCGCATCTACTTTAAAATATTCATGTATCAAAAGATTGCGAAATGTTTTTATTGAACGCCAGGGTATATCAGGAAAAGTAGTTTGAGTAGCTGTTGAAATCTTGCTTCCGGCTTCACCAATAATTTCAAATTGTCTGATTACAGCAGATTGAATCAAATCACTTTTAATAAATCCTGGTAAAGTTTCGTTAGCTATAAATGTTTGAATGAAGCCAATAGCCTGCAACACATCTTTTACTTTCAGTATATCCCTGTTGGCATCATGCGGCATATACTTCTTTGAGGTCTTTTTGAATGAGAGCCAAAAATTCTGGGGTAATGCTATTTTGCGTAGCGATGTCGATTTTTCTTTTCGTAATATCTTCCAGGTCGGCTACATAGTTTCCTAATGTAAACAAACCAACCGGATGGGACAGACTGATGATTAAATCAATATCAGATGTATCCTTATCCTCATTTCGGGCAAAAGAACCAAATACAAAAACTTTTTTTACAGGCTTATCTGCAAAATATTTTTGCAATTGCTTATAAATAATATTTTTGTCTTTACTCATGTTTCAAATTTACAATTTTCTTTTCAGATATGCTACTCATCACTCCTCGACAAGCTCAAAGTGACACAACCTTTCCCTCTTTCATACTCTCCAACGCCGCTTCAATAATCCTTGTATTCATTATTCCATCCGCCGCAGGCACAGGATTGAGGCCTTGCCCCGTTAATGCTTTATATACATCATCATAATAGCCCATGTAGTTGCCGGGAGAAGAAGTTGTTTCCTTACGAACCACTTCACCATTTATTTCCGTATGAAGTAATCCATCAGGTGAGGCAGGTGCCGGACACCAACTTTCCAACGATGGTTTTGTTCCGGCAAGCAATTGTTGTTCCTGCATATCTGAACGCTGCTGTAAGAAACTTCCTTTCATGCCTTGCAATGTGTAGGCATAGGTTGATTCACGGGCAATGCAGGTGGCTATTAGTCTTACTCTTAGTTTTTCATAATAAAGAAGCAATTCAAAATAGTCCGGTACGGCCACATCCTCCCGCATCTTTATTAAATCTGCAAACACAGCTTTCGGGAAACCAAATAACTGAATGGCCTGGTCAACCAAATGAGGAGACAGATCATATAGAATTCCAGCACCCGGCATGTCGCCTTCTTTATGCAACTTGCTACCGGGGATGGGGCGGTATCTGTCGAAGCGGATTTCAACTTCTCTTATTTCTCCCAATAAATTTTGCTGCAACACATTTTTCACCGCATGATAATCTCCGTCATACCGGCGGTTTTGATATACACTAAGAAATAAATTATTTGCAGAGGCCAGTGCAGTTAATTCTTCTGCTTCTTTTACAGAAATAGTAAACGGCTTTTCAATTATCATATTCTTACCCGACTGCAACACCAATTTTGCTTGCTCAAAATGCAAATGAGTCGGTGTATTCACCACTATCAACTGCAGGTCTTTATCAGCACACAGTTCTTCCACCGAACGATACAGCTTTGCATCGGGGTATCTTTCCTTTGAATCATTGTTGTGTCTTTCTACAATAGCTGTGAGTTCATATCCCGGATGTGCATCGAGAAATGGTGCATGAAATAATTT
>JANNCC010000347.1:0-15380 GCA_031386125.1 Chitinophagaceae bacterium | reverse complement strand
TATCCGATGAGTTTCTCGATGAGATACAGGGAATGAAGCATAAAAATCTTGCACTGGAATTACTCCGCAAGATTTTAAATGATGAAATAAAAAGCCGTTCAAAATATAATCTTGTACAAAGCAAAGCCTTTTCTGAAATGCTGGAGAATGTAATCCGTAAATATCAAAACAACCTGCTGACCAGTGCAGAAATTATTACGGCTATGATTGGTATTGCCAAAGAAGTAAGAGAAGCTGATAAAAGAGGCGAGCAACTAAATATGAGCAATGACGAACTGGCTTTTTATGATGCACTCGGCGTAAACAGCACGGCACGGGAAGTAATGAAGGACGAAACATTGAGAGACCTTGCCAGGATATTGGTAGAAAGAGTGAAAGCCAATACGTCCATTGATTGGGCTATCAGGGAAAGTGTAAAGGCAAATCTGAAAGTAATTGTGAAAAGGGTATTAAGGGAGTATGGCTACCCTCCCGATATTCCCGGCACAAAAGAATACACGGTTTCTGTTGACAGAGTTCTGTCACAAGCGGAGTTATTTACTCAATCGCAACTTTGGTAAATAGGAGGGCTATCTCCCCAAAAACTCCTTTATCGCATAATGATACACCGCTTGTCCCTTCTTCGCCTTTTTAGCATACTGTGCTTTCAGCACCGGGTTGCGGATAATGTTTTGGGCATAGGCAACGGCTTCAGCAAACCGGCTTCTTTTTACTTTCTGTAGTTTGCTCGGTTTTATACCACTCATGTCGGGGTATCGGGTAACCACTGTTTTTGTACCGTACTTTTTTACCACAAACTCTTTCCCTATTTGCCCCTGCACATTTCTGAGCAGCAGGTTGTTTGATCTTGCCATATACTTATTTTAACTCCCGGATATTCCATGTCAGGGCCGGAGATACTAAGGACCAAAGTTATAGTAAAGCCATATTTCTCTCGTTCATCCTTCGTCTTTCCTTCGTTATCTGCATGTAGAAAATATGCAGCAACAACCTGTCTGCCTTATACCAAACCCGTATCTGCCAGCAAATAATCTTACCGCCTTTATTTATACCACTCCTTCAAAAAGTCTACGCCGTTCTGATAAAAAATATTATCCATCAGCTTTTTTGGGGTGATAAAGGAAGACACTTTAATACCGGTCACTTCTGTAAAGTCGGTCTCCCATTCTTTAAAGTTGTCAATTAACTGTTTCTTGAATTTCTCCAGTTCTGTCACATTCTTGCAGCAGTCAATCGGGTTTATCATACCATCAAAATCGGAGCCGAGGCAGATGCGCTGCGCCATAAGGCCTTTGTTGAAATTAAACTGGTCAGCAATTTTAAACAGGTGAAATACCTGGTTCAAAAAATGACGGGCATGAAACCGCAGCCAGTCCCGTTTGTCATCGCCGCTGATGTCGTTTATTTTTATAATATCAGAATCCCTGGGAGAGGAACGAACAACATTGGTAAAGAAATCCTTTTCACCCGGGCTGATGATTTCTTCTTCATATATATCACCCACATTACCATCACCCATCATCCATTCTTCCGGGGTGCCCACTATCCGCTGGTCCAATGAAAGACCAATAATGCCGCCGGAAAGAACTATTTCAAACACATCTTCATCATACAGGTTGATGGTGCAGGGATTAAAGGAAGTACCCAGCAGGTAACCCGCAGGTTTGTAATGCCGCACCAGCAGGTGGTCACCTTCATTACTCTTGCTGATAAAATACCGGCCACGGTCTTCTTTTTTAATACCAGTTAGCCCGGCATGGGTACACACAATCGGCCAGTCATTCTCCCCGATACGAAAATCATATAATTGCTTGCGGGCAAGAAGGCTGGTATGCTTGATGTCAAGCAGTATATTTTTTTCTTTCATCTTTTGCAACAGCTTAAAGCCATGCTGGCTGATGCCGTTGCCATTGGGGTAAAAAGGTTTTGGTTTAAATATTTGAATGCCAAAAGCATGATTGCAGAATTCATTATCCTGCAGGTGAGAGATATTGAGGGAGAAAATACGGTTGGCCGTAGTAAAGGTTTCAAAATTGTTCCAGAACTCCGTAAAGATTTCTGTTTCTGTCCGCCGTTGTTTGGCACCAAAGAAAGCATGGGCCCCTTCAATAATAAGTATGGCATGAACAGTATCTGTATCGCTGGCTTTATACTGGCTGATATTGCTGATGAGTTTTAATCTCTTCCCGTTGTTGGACAGGTTTTTTTTCAGGTTGGCCAGTTCTTCATTCAGCAGCCGGAAATAAATATCACCGGAGCCAATATCGGTAATGCGGGCAAGGTTGATATAACTTGTTTGCTCTTCAGCAGCAATCTGCTGTATCAACCCGTCATTCATCATCGCTGTTTCCGGCGGGTGCAGGGCAATGGCAACCAGGTTTACCTTACCTCTTATCAGTTGTGTTAACGAAGACTGGGAATCCACCACTTCATTAATACCACTGCATTTAAGCAGGGCAGTAATGAGATTGGGGTGTTTGAACTTTAATTTAATATTCTCCCACGGTGATGGAAAATCAGGTGGCAACGACATTTGCGGTTTCAGCGAGGGGTGCAGGTGAAAATCAAAGAAAGGCATGGCAGTAGATTTAGGATGAAGGTGATAATGACCATAGCAATTTCTGCAACTATTTGCATACCACCAATACCCCTTTCGGGTTATTTATTTTATTGAGCATTGATTGTTGAGTATTATTCCGAAATTCTTAATAAAAAGTTTTCAATAAAAATGCTGTCCGCATAGGCGGGACGGCGTTCTCCACCCCTCTTCATGTAATAGAGGGTCGGGTGAGGTAAAGATTTCTCCACCAATGTGCCAATCTTCCCGGGTATTTATAGCGGCTTTTCAGTAAATTGTTGTTGGCCTTGGGCGGCCAAATTCAAATGTGGATAACCCGAGAATCGGAGTGAAAAAATAGTGCAGAAAGAAAAATTTTTTTCAAAACGATTTTGCACCGTAATTCGCTTTACTGACTGACGGAAACATTCCACTAACAAAGAGATAACAATTTCTTAAAATCATTCTGGAAGATGCGCCTAAGGTCATTGGTAAAAAAATCAATGGTTTAACTCTTTATCGCCCTGACAGAACAATGGATCTTACTAACCTGAACAAAGACCGCAAGCAAAGAAGAAAATCTTCACTCGACCTGGGAACAATGGTATATGGCAAAGTACCCCCGCAGGCTAAAGACCTGGAAGAAGCTGTACTCGGTGCCATCATGCTAGAGAAATCTGCTTTTGATGCAGTGATAGAAATTCTGAAACCAGAATGCTTTTATGTAGAAGCACATCAGCGTATCTATATGGCTATGCAGGGGCTGGCGAATAAAAGTCAGCCGATAGATATCCTGACAGTGGTGGAAGAACTGCGGTTCAAAGAAGAATTGGAAATGATTGGCGGTGCTTACTATGTAACTAAATTGACAAATGCCGTTGTTTCTTCTGCCAACATAGAAGCCCACTCAAGGATTATACTACAAAAATTTATTCAGCGGGAGCTTATACGGATCAGTGGCGAAATAATTGGTGATGCGTATGAAGATTCAACCGATGTATTCGATTTGCTGGATGATGCTGAAAGTAAATTGTTTGAGATAACCAACAATCACCTCCGCAAGAATTTTGATACGATAGATTCTGTATTGGTAAAAACAATTCAGCGGATAGAAGACCTGCGGCATAAGAATGAAGATCTGACCGGCGTACCCAGTGGATTTGCTGCGCTGGACAGGGTGACCTATGGCTGGCAAAACTCCGACCTTATTATATTAGCTGCCCGGCCTTCGGTTGGTAAAACGGCTTTTGCCCTGAACCTGGCCCGCAATGCAGTAATGCATGCAGGTAAAGCCACCCCGGTGGCCCTGTTCTCTTTAGAGATGAGTGCAGGTCAGTTGGTACAGCGTATCCTCTCTGCTGAAAGTGAAATATGGCTGGAGAAAATTGCAAGAGGTAAATTAGAAGAACATGAAATGAAACAATTGTATGCCCGGGGCATTCAGCGGCTGGCGCAGGCACCTTTATATATTGACGATACACCTGCATTGAACATTTTTGAACTCAGAGCCAAGTGTCGCCGCTTGAAAAACAAACATGACATTGGCCTTATCATTATTGACTATCTGCAATTGATGAGTGGCACCGGTGAAAATCGTAATGGTAATAGGGAACAGGAAATCAGTAACATTTCAAGAAACCTTAAAGCACTGGCAAAAGAATTAAATGTTCCCATAATCGCTTTGTCACAGTTAAGTCGTGCCGTTGAAACCCGGGGAGCAAAAGATGGTTCTAAAACACCGCAACTGAGTGACCTCCGTGAGTCCGGAGCCATTGAGCAGGATGCGGATATGGTAATATTCTTATCCCGCCCCGAGTACTATGATATTACTACCAACGCCGAAGGAGAAAATATAAAAGGATTGACCGAAATTAAAATTGCCAAGCACCGTAACGGTACATTGGAAACAATTAAACTGAAAGCATTACTGCATATTCAGAAATTCACTGGTTGGGATGATGATCCATACAATGGAATCGGCCTGCCTGGTGGCAACTGGAAACCGGTAGCCGACGCAGATGGTGATGGCGCAAGGGTATTTGTGCAAACGGGCAGTAAGATGAATGATTTGCCACAGGATGATGAAGACACACCTTTTTAATTCACAGATGATAATGAATAGATGATAGCTCCTTAAATTTGAGGAGCTATTATCATTTTACAGGTGCTTATGGGAAAACTATTTCTTTTTATTACTCTTTGTTGCGCTACTTTGTTTGTAAATGCACAATGCGATGCAAAAAAACGTCCTGTTGTTTTCATACATGGCTTTCTGGCCAGTGGCGATACCTATGCCGGGCAGATACAGCGGTTTATTAAAGCTGGGTATTGTGCAGACAGGTTATTTGTGTTTGACTGGAATTCCGTTGGTGGTAACGGAAAAAAAACAGATAGTTTATTAAGTGCCTTTATTGATAATGTATTGAGTCATACTGGCGCATCGCAAATTGATCTCGTCGGTCATTCTGCAGGTGGCGGTTTGGGCAGAGGCTATTTAATTGACTCGGTTGATGCAAATAAAGTCGCCCATTATATTCATCTCGGCAGCCGCAAATGGTTTTATGAATTTAATTGGTTTAAGAATAACCGTTGTCTGAATATTTATTCTGCTGGTGATAAAGTAATTGGAACTGGTGCCGGTGATGTAGAGGGGGCTGTAAACCTGGATTTAAAAGACAAGGACCATTATGAAGTGGCTACCAGTGAAGGAACATTTGAGGCGATGTATAAATTTCTAAATGCGGGAAATTTACCGGCTAAAGCAAAATTAAAAACCGGCAATAGCATTCAGATAAGCGGTAAGGCCGTATTGCTTGGAGATAATGAGCCGGTACGAAATGGCCTCATCAATATTTACAGGTTGCATCCAAAATCAGGGAAAAGACTATCTGCAACTCCCGCTGCAATTCTTTCTGTTAATTCAAAAGGCTATTGGGGAGCTTTCATGGCATCTTCAAAAACATACTATGAGTTTGAATTGATTACTGATGAAAAATCGCAACGCACCATCTCTTATTTTTTTGAACCGTTTACACAATCTAACAGGTATGTTTATCTGCGGAGTTTTCCGCAGGGGAATATGATAGGCATGATGCTGGGTACGCTGCCTGTTAAAGATGATCAGTCAGCTATTGTTATTTATTCCGCCAATAAAGCCATCATAGCCGGGCGGGATAGTGTAACAGTAAACGGAACTCCGGTTTCTTCCCTGGCATTAACGCCGGCCAGTAAAACTATCATCTCCAGTTTTATCTTTGATGATGGGGACGGAAAAACAAGTGGGAAAGGATTGAAGGAGTTTAGTGCCGCACCTTTTATCGGTGGAGTGGATGTCAGTTTGCCCGTTAGCAATAAAAAAGGAAATACAATCTATTATAACGGACGAAAGTTAGTGTTACCTGCTCCCCCATCTAAAGAAAGAATTTTATTAGCCGTATTTAATTAAGAAAATGAGCTTACCTTATTTTTATATCAGCAATTATAACGGTGCAGATAAACAAATTGTCCTGAATGAAGAAACATCCAAACATGTGGTACAGGTACTGCGGATGAAAGTGGGAGAGCAGCTACACCTGACTGATGGTAATGGGAATTTATTGACCTGTAAAATTGCGGAAGCGGATAGAAAACACTGTGAGGTGAATGTAACAGACTCACACCTCACACCTCACACCTCACACCGAATTACAATTGCCATCTCTTTACTTAAGAACAGCAACCGTTTCGAATGGTTTTTAGAAAAGGCAACAGAGATAGGCGTTACAGCAATCATTCCACTGCTTTGCGAAAGAACAGAGAAAGAAAAATTCCGCTTCGATAGGTTGAATGGCATTTGCATCAGTGCCATGCTTCAGTCACAACAAACTTGGTTGCCGGTACTGCATGAACCTGTTCAATTCAATAGCTTGGATAGATGGCAAGTAGAAAACAGCTCCAACTTTATTGCCCATTGTATTGATGGTAGCAAACAGGAATTAGCAAACCAGCAAATCAGCAAATCAGCACATTCTCTCGTCTGCATCGGCCCCGAAGGTGATTTTACTCCGGCAGAAATTGAATTAGCACTACAGAATAATTTTATTCCTGTTAGTTTAGGTGAAACAAGGTTACGTACAGAAACTGCCGGTGTAGTAGCTGCTGCATTACTTTGCCAGATCTGATTCGTTCTTTTCTTCTTCTGGTAGTACCGGCTCATTCAGTTGCACCACATGTGCCCTTTTTCTTGCAGCCCGGCTCATCATAGTCATATTTAGCATTTCTACAATGAAAGAGAAAGCCATGCCGAAGTAAATATAGTTTTTCAGGTGTAGCTGATGGGCGGCTTGACTATCCCAACCCTCCATAATAAGGCTTAGGCCAATCATTACTAAAAATGACAGAGCCAGCATTTTTAATGTAGGATGCTTATGGATAAAGGAGGAAATTTTCGGACTGAATAAAAACATAATGGTCATTGCGATTACCACAGCAGCTATCATTATCTCCACATGTTTAGTAGTGCCGCCTGCAGTAATGATGCTATCAAAAGAAAACACAGCATCAATAAGCAGAATTTGTCCGATAGCTTTACCAAATGAAAGTGACTGCTGGTTCTTCAATGTTTCGTTGGGGTCTTCACCTTCTAATTTGTGATGTATTTCCATCACTGATTTATAAATGAGAAATAGACCGCCAGCCAGCATTACAATACTTGCCAGATCGAACCCTTTACCAGCTATGGTGAAAATGGCTTTTCCTTTTTGTGCCAGCAGCCAGCCAAGTCCCATCAATAATAAACTCCGCATGATGATGCCTGAAATCATCCAGAAACGGCGGGCTCTTTTCTGCTCTTTGTTTCCTTTCAGCCTGTTCAGGATAATACTGACAAAAATTACATTATCAATGCCCAGCACTACTTCCAGCACCACCAATATAAAGAAGCTGATAATACTTTCTGAGGTAAATAAGTATTCCATGTATTTATTGAGAATTGATTGTTTTACAAATCTTTTTTACAATAGCAGGACCTTCATAAATAAATCCCGTCCACACCTGCACTAATGATGCTCCGGCATCAATTTTTTCTTTCGCATCAGCTCCTGTAAAAATACCACCACTGGCAATCACTGGCATCTTTCCTTTTGTCCGTTCACAAATATATTTCACTATTTCTGTGCTTCTTTGTTTAAGTGGTAAACCGCTTAAACCGCCAGCACCGATAGTTTGGAGTTTATGGCTTGCAGTTTGTAGTTTTTCCCGGCTGATGGTTGTGTTGGTGGCTACTAACCCGTCAAGTTTTATTTCAAGAGCCAGATCAATAACATCATCTATTTGTTCTTGTGTAAGGTCGGGTGCAATTTTTAATAGTATCGGCTTGTCACCCTGAGTTTGCCGAAGGGTGGCATTAATCGTTTGTAAATGAGTCAATATCTTTCGCAGCGATTCTTTTTCCTGTAACTCCCGCAGCCCTGGTGTATTAGGAGAACTTACATTCACTACAAAATAATCAACATAAGGATGTAACTCTTTAAAGCAAATTTCATAATCCTTCCAGGCATCTTCATTCGGAGTCACTTTATTTTTCCCAATATTACCACCGATGATGAGCCGTGAATGGCGAATAGTCAATGGTGTATGGGAGTCTTTAGATTGACTATTTACTATTGACCATTGGCGTAGTCTCTTTGTAATCACTTTCACTCCGTCATTGTTAAACCCCATCCGGTTGATGAGGGCTTTATCTTTCGGCAAACGAAATAACCTTGGTTTATCATTTCCTGCCTGTGGTAAAGGAGTTACTGTTCCTATTTCTACAAAACCAAAACCGAGACATTCTAATTCTCTCAGGTACCGGGCATTCTTATCAAACCCTGCACCAAGGCCGACTTTATTTGAATATTGAATATTGATCTCGCCTAAGGCGAGAGAACATTCAATATTCCCTTTTGGTTTGTACGTAGAGCTTATCAGCCTTTTAAAAATGGATATTTTACAAAGCAGCTTTAGCCCATTCATCGAAAAATAATGCACCCACTCGGCAGGAAAGCAAAAAAGAATATTGCGGAGCAACTTGTACATCAGGTAGCGATAAACTATTTATAAGTAGCCAGTTTGTCAAGTACTTCTTTGCTGAAAAGTTTATTGATCATCGGGTCGTCGTCGTTGAGGTTTACAAAACACCATTCTTTGGCTGACTCATCCTTTACAGCCACCATCGGGCTTGCAGTACGGATTCTTATAACACCAGTTGCTTCATCCATAGTAACGTTTTCTTCGCCATATTTTTCAGCTATGCTGGCCTTGATAAACTCATTTTGTGAATTATCACTTGCTGCAGCACTGTCTTTCGAATTCTTGAAATTCATCAGCATCACCATGGAGTAAGTAATCTTTGCATAACTGCCTTTGTCCATCTCAAAAACAGGATAGATTTTATCAACTTTCATTGAGTCAAGTTCAACTTTTACTTCTGCATTATCAAACCCGTCTTTCATAGCTTTCAGAATCTCGTTACGGGGTGCTATGTCAAACAATTTGGGATAGATGTAATCCATTATTTTTTCCAGGTTCATTTCATCATTCAGTTTCATAAACTCAGACAACCTTTGCTCCAAAGGGGCGCCGGCATCGGCCGTTTCAGCCTTCTTTTTTGAGGACCCACAGGCACAAAGGGCCAGGATTGATAAAACAACAACTATATTTTTCATACTGTTTTTTTTCAAAGAAACCCTATCCGACTATCATCGCAAAAACTTTTTTCCCGAAATGTTTAATCCGCTAATTTTGGTATAGAAAGTTGCATAAACAACCAATAAATAATTCTCATGCAAGAAGCATACATAATCGCCGGTTACCGAACTGCAGTTGGAAAAGCAAAAAGAGGTGGATTTCGTTTCTACCGGCCAGACGATTTGGCTGTTGAAGTTATCAAAGGTTTAATGGCTACGGTTCCTCAATTGGAAGCTAAAATGGTGGATGATGTAATTGTAGGTAATGCTGTTCCCGAAGCCGAGCAAGGGCTACAGTTTGGTCGCATTATATCTGCCAGAGCTTTGGGTTTTGATGTGCCGGGTGCCACAGTGAATCGCTATTGTGCCAGTGGTTTGGAAACCATTGCAATGGCTACTGCCAAAATCAGGATGGGAATGGCCGATTGTATTGTTGCCGGAGGCACAGAAAGCATGAGTTTGGTACCCACAGCCGGATGGAAAACTGTTCCTTCTTATAAAATAGCGAAAGACGAGCCGGATTATTATTTAAGTATGGGACTAACGGCTGAAGCTGTTGCCAAAGACTTTAATATTACCCGGGAAGCACAGGATGAGTTTTCTTATAATTCGCATCAGAAAGCTATTGCAGCCATTCAAAATGGAAATTTTAAACCCGGCATTCTTCCGATTGATGTGGAAGAAATTTACCTGGATGCAAAAGGGAAAAAACAAAACCGGAAGTATATAATAGATACCGATGAGGGGCCGAGGGCTGATACTTCCATTGAGGCATTGGCAAAACTAAAACCAGCTTTTGCTGCCGGTGGCGTAGTCACAGCAGGTAACTCATCACAGACATCGGATGGGGCTGCTTTTGTTATTGTAATGGGGGAGAAGATGATGAATGAACTGGGATTAAAACCTATTGGCCGTTTGGTTAACAGTGCTGTGGCCGGTGTGCATCCCCGCATCATGGGCATTGGCCCGGTTGCAGCTATTCCCAAAGTGCTGAAACAGGCAGGAATCAATCTTTCTCAAATTGACTTAATAGAATTGAATGAAGCGTTTGCCTCCCAGGCATTGGCTGTTATCCGTGAAGCCGGACTTGACCCTGCTAAAGTCAATATTAATGGGGGTGCCATTGCATTGGGTCATCCACTTGGTTGTACTGGCGCCAAACTTACTATCCAGGTTCTTGGCGATATGAAACGTCTAAATAAAAAATATGGTATGGTTACCGCTTGTGTTGGCGGCGGTCAGGGTATAGCCGGCATTATTGAAAACTTATAATCATCTCTTTTCGAACAGTATAAGACTAGTTGCAAAGCAGCTGGTCTTATTTTTTATGGAAACGGTAACTCTACAGGGTTTTTACGATTGTCTATCAGACTTTTCAAGGCAATATTTGTTAAAAATTATTTAAACCAATTTGTACCTTTAGAGTCACTAATTATCGCTGAACCAAAATCATCGCTATGGACAGAAGAGACTTCCTGACTGCTAAGCGCAGAAAAAAGCCTGCCGCATCTCAACAGGCTTCCCGCAATATTACTTCTGGTATCAATCCGTACTCCGGCCCCTGGACGGAAAACGAGATTGTTCACCTGCTGAAAAGAACCATGTTTGGTGCAAAAAAAGCCGATGTGGATTATTTCAGAAGCAAGACAATGAGTCAGTCGGTAGATGAGTTATTAAATCCAAGTGCCCCCCAACCGGCTCCTCCAATAAAGGAATATACTACATCAACACAACCGGGTACACCTGACGGTAATATTGCAATGGGTACTACCTGGATAAATGATATTAACAATGACGGCACTGTGCAGTCGCAACGAAGGGCTTCTTATAAGAAATGGTGGACGGGTGCCATGATAAATCAGGACAGAAGCATCCGTGAAAAATTAGTCATGTTTTGGGTGGACCATTTTGGCAACGAAGCATCAGATGTGGGTAATGGCAACTGGACGTATATGCAGCACAACCTTGTGCGGCAATATGGCTTGGGAAATTTTAAGCAGATGATTGATGCCATTACAAAGGATATTTCTATGCTCCGCTATCTGAATGGTTATCTAAGTGTAGCATCTGCCCCCGATGAAAACTATGCCAGAGAGCTAATGGAATTATTTACACTGGGAAAAGGGCCAGGTTCGCAGTACACAGAGAATGATGTGAAGGAAGCCGCCAAAGCACTGACAGGCTGGCAAGTTAATGGTACTACTTATACTACTGTATTTACATCCAGCAGGCATTCATCTGTTAATAAAACATTTTCATCTTTTTTTAATAACACGGTAATTACCGGAAGAACGGGAGCTACTGCAGGTCAGCTGGAGCTTACCGATTTGCTCAATATGATTTTTGCTACACCAGAAGTGGCGAAGTTTATTGTCCGCAAGTTTTACCGCTTCTTTGTTTATTATACTATTGATGCCACCACCGAGACCAATGTTATTACTCCATTGGCAGATATTTTCCGGTCTAACAACTATGATATCCGCCCTGTTTTAGCTGCGCTGTTTAAAAGTGAGCATTTCTTTGATGTCTTAAACCAGAATTGCTATATAAAAAATCCGGCAGACCATATCATTGGCTCACTTCGTGAAATGAATACGGTATTCCCGGTTTCTACCGACTGGGATGCCAATTATGGTATGTGGAATTTCTTTTACGCATATATGGTGAATACAGGACAAAACCTGAATGATCCACCCAATGTAGCAGGAATGCCGGCTTATTACCAGGAGCCACTATTTCATGAAATTTGGATCAATTCAGACTCCTTGCCAAAACGAAATCAGTTTACAGACCTTATGGCCACTAATGGCTACACCAGGAATGGGCAACGTGTCGTTTTTAACTTTGTTACGTACGTTCAGCAATTCAGTAATCCGGGAAATCCCAATGACTTGATAGATGATGCACTGAAATTTATTTTCCGTAACCAGTTGTCTTACGAATCTAAAAAGACTATAAAGACGCAAATATTACTGAGCAACCAGCAATGGGATTATTACTGGACAAATGCATGGACGGCCTATATCGCCAGTCCTACTACGGCCAATTTCAACATCGTTAATAACAGGCTGAAGTCACTGTTCCAGTATTTCTTTAACCTGGCAGAATACCAATTATCATAAATCATCTTTTTTATCTTAATACAATAGAAATGAAAAGAAGAGAATTTTTAGGAAAAACTTTACCAGCAGCCACCCTGTTGCCGGCATTGATAAACGGGTATTCTGTAAAAGCTTTTGCAGCAGACTCACCTTTGGTGCAGGCATTGATGCAGAGTACAACAGACACAGACCATGTACTCGTTATTATCCAGCTTTCTGGTGGTAATGATGGTTTAAATACGGTGATTCCTATCTCCACTTACTCCAATTACTATAATGCAAGAACCAATGTTGCCATTCCGCAGAACAGAATACTGGCATTGGGCAGCAGTGGTGCAGGCATACACCCCTCTATGACAGGGCTGCATACGCTGTACAACAACGGAATGATGAAAGCGATACAGGCAGTTGGTTATCCGCAGCCAAACTTTTCTCACTTTCGTGCCACTGATATATGGATGAGTGCATCCAACAGCAACCAGGAAGTATTCAGCGGATGGGCTGGCCGTTATCTGAATTACGAATATCCCAATTTTCCTACCGGTTATCCGAATGTAGGTGCGCCGGACCCATTGGCTATACAAATTGGTTCTACTACTTCATTAACCACACAGGGGCCTGTAGTAAATATGGCTATGAGTATTACTAACCCGACTTCTTTCTATAATTTATTAAATGGCACCACCGATCCTGTTCCCGATACCCCAGCCGGAAAAGAATTGAAATATGTACGATTGGTTTCACAGCAAACACAAAAATATTCAACTGTTATCAGGGCTGCTGCTAATGCAGTAACACAACAGGCAACATACCCAACTGGAAACAGCTTGGCAGATCAATTAAAAATTGTGGCCCGTTTAGTGAAAGGAGGGTTGAAGACAAGAGTTTATATGGTTAGTACCGGCGGATATGATACTCACTCTGTACAGGTCAATTCTGCTGATACAACAACTGGTGCTCATGCTACTTTGTTACAAAGACTCTCTGATGCCTGCAAAGCTTTTCAGGACGATTTGCAATTTCTGGGTATACAGGACAGGGTAATAGGAATGACGTACAGCGAATTTGGTCGCCGTATTAAATCTAACTCCAGCGTAGGCACCGACCATGGTGCTGCCGCACCAATGTTCCTTTTTGGAAGTAAGATTGAAGCAGGAGTACTTGGAAACAATCCAACTATACCGGTTAATGCCTCTGTGAATGATAACATACCTATGCAGTATGATTTCAGAAGTATTTATTCTACTATTCTGGAGAAATGGTTCTGCTTAGATAAAACAGTTGTTGACGGGTTATATCCTCCGAACATCAACGCACAGTTGCAATCGCTGCCGCTATTCAAAAGCAGTATTACGTGTAATGGTGTTACTCCGCCGCCGCCTGTTGCTGATACCGATAAGATTATTTATAATTATCCTCATCCGTTTACAAACAATACTGATATATTTTTCAAAACTCAGGGGGGGCATACATTAATCCAGGTCATTGACACATTGGGCCGGGTTATTGCCACACTGCTGGAGAAAGATTATTTAGTTGCCACGAAGGACAAGGTTACTTTCAATTCAGAAGGACTGCCTACAGGTATTTATTATGCCCGGTTCCAAAACGGTATAGTTCAGAAAGTGTGGCCGATGCTGAAAGTGAGATAAAAGTATTTTTATGATATAAAAAATCCCCGTCTCGTTTCAAACCAGACGGGGATTTTTGTAAGAAGTATCTATAAAATTAATCCGATTGCCGATGCCCGGCATTTACCCAATCAGTTATTTTTTGTTTATCAACTGTTGTCAGTGGTGCATTTGGCGCCTCTGGCATTCGTGTTGGTAAATTATCAACAGCCCTTACTTTTATCCTGTCCCAACTGCTGATGATGCTGGCATCTGTATCAAAATTTTTACTGCCATTAACAGCTCCATTCAGGTGGCAGGGGCCACAGTAGCCGACAATGATTTGTTTTACTGCTGCATATTTTGGTCCATAATTGAGAATAGTAATTTGAGCTGTATCAGTACAGCCCTTTTGATTTTTTACCGTAACTACATAATTGCCGGGAGCCAGGTTGGTAAAATACCAGGAGGCCTGGTAGGCACCGGTACCCAGTTTATAAGAAATAGTATCACCTCTTGGCTCGGTAATGGTAATTGTTCCGTTGTTGGAACTGCCAATGGTTTCTGTTTTCGAAGAAAGAACATTGTAGCTGACCCCGATGCAGGGATCAGGAGGGGCAGGAACATCCTTTTCGCCACAGGCAACCAGGAAAATTATCAACCCAGGCATGCAGAAAGATAAAATCAGTTTCAGTTTCATAGCTGGCTTTGAATAGTTAAAGGCCACCGGGTTTAAAGCGAAACCGGTTTGTTTGTACAAGATAAAAAATTTACCGGGAATTCAGTGTATCCGCAAATTACTTTGGTAAGTTGTTTTAATGAGTTTCCGCTCATCATAAAAATTAATGTAACTATGTTGCAATTTAATTAACTTGCATCAGAATGAGGAATAGTCCGTTCATATTACGCTGTACAGCTTTCTTCCTGTTAGTAGTCTTTTCTCAAAAGGCCGGTGCTGGCTTATTACTGCATAACCTCTTCCACGATAATATTAGCACTGATACCCACAGCCAGGAGCATAAAGATCAAAAAGAGGTCGCTTATAACTGTAGTTGTGTTGATGATTTGTCTATGCCGTTTACCGGAACAGAAGAAACTGTTTTTTCGCTTCCTGTTTTAGCTTTTAGCGTACCTACTACATTTTTTGATGAGTCTATACCTTTTCATCCCTCCATTCTTTCTTTACTCCGTGGTCCGCCTGCCTTCACCACATAATAATCCCCGCACTTGCCTTTGGCAATGTTTCCGGGTGTTTTATTTCATCTCTATTATTTTTTAAATGACACAAAAAGTGTTGTATTTTTTTTGCAACAAAAGGCTAACAATATGAAAAACATTCTCTTTTCCCTTGCTGTATTAGTTGTCACAACTAATACAGCAGCGGCTCAACATAACTTAACTACCG
>JANNCC010000301.1:0-13285 GCA_031386125.1 Chitinophagaceae bacterium | reverse complement strand
TTAATCTGTATCCTTAAAAAACTAACAATTTCGTTGGTTGTTTTTTTTCAGGGATGTTTATAATAGATAGTGAATTTTTCACAAACTACTGTTGTACTTCATGCTATGACGAAACCTTTCCATCCAACAAACTAACAAAATATGTGCAGCTAAATCTATAAAGGTTAAAAACAAAAAAGCCGGAATATTTAATCCGGCTTTTTAATTATTTCTTTATTAAAAATCGTTGTGTTACTTTTCCACCGCCCTGGTCGTATACATCTATGATAATATAAGTATTAGCTGTAATCCCAGTAACAAGGTATGAAAAATCATACTCATTTTTGTTTTTTGCAGTTGACTCATCAACTAAAAAAGCAGTACTCTGACCTTCTTTGGTTAGTAATACTTTTTCAAGTCGTGCTACCGAGCTAATATGCCCCGTAATTGTGTATTCCCCACTGGCATTAGCAGTACCTTCGGCGACATTATTAGTAAATGTAAGTTGAGGGTTTGTAGCTTCTTTTTTACAGGACACAAAGAAAAATATGGCTGTTAAGGCCATAAAAAGAAAAGACTTAGTTTTCATAATTTATAGATTTAAAGTAAAGATAGCTTTCAAACGCAAATGGTTGCACTTTATTGGACTAAGAACAAATCCATTTGAATAAAAAGTAGTAAAAATCCGATTAGGATATAGGAAAAATTCAGGAATTGGTATTCGAAAAAAAATTATCCGGTATTAATACCGACAAAAGCATTATGTTGGACATTACCTAAAATAAGAATAATACAAATAACTAAGCGGCTTGCAGCATTTTATCAAACCCCAGTATGTTCTTTATCCGCAGAAAGTTGTAACAAAACATAATCAGGTTCATTTCTCCGTTTACTTACAAGCCGGGCTGTATTGTCTGCACTCACCTGCTCTTCCAATGTGGCAAAATAATTTTGATGACGGTTGCTGCCCTCTATATATTCCATATCATACTCACTGCAAAAACATACTCCGTTTGCACTCATTCACATTCTGTGTATATTTATAACAGACAGTGAGTTTTTTCACAAACTGCCGTTACTTTATGCCGACTATACTTTACTAGAAATAATATAAAATATGGCGCAAGTCTTAATTAAGAATATTGTCCGACAGCTCCATGAAATTCAGGAAGGTTCGTTGTGGTTTGATCAATGCTTCAAAGACAAAATTGATGGACTATCCGACTCCGAAGCTCTGACAAGCCCCATACCTCAAGTACATAGCGTAGCCGAACATGTTTCTCACATGTTGGAATGGAGAAAAGAATGCATGATAAGATTCAAAGGTTTGAGAACTGAATTAATGAATAGCCCGGACGACTGGAAAGACAATACTGCGTTACGTAAAATTGGTTGGACTGATTTAAAAAACACTTTTTACAACAGCCAGTCTGAATTAATTCGCTTAATGGAATCTCAAGACGACACTTATCTGGAAACAAAATTTCTGGACACCGTCTATAATTTTCACTATTTAATTGAAGGTATTATTCATCATGACTTGTACCATTTGGGACAAATAGGCGTAACCATTAAACTCCTAAAGAAATAAAGGCAACCGCCAACATAGTAGTTTGCTGCTATGCTGGCTGACGAATATATCCTCAACTTTTATTGTCTTGTCCTAAAATATTCCGCCTGCAGCAATGCCTGTCCGTTAGCTGAGAATTTTTTCTATCCTCTTATTATTAGAAGAATTTAACCTCCGCACATTTTGTGGCCTGCATGCGAAGCCGTCCAAAAGAAGACGGACGGCTTAGGCATGTTTTGGTTTATAAGAATAACTAAAAAGTTCCTGCAAATAAAAAACTCCCTCTGTTATGTGAAGGAGTTTTGATACTTGTAATTTTTATTTTTTTATTCGCCCCAAATATTATCTTTTCCATCTAACCACAGCTTCACCAAATCAGTAGTAACCGATTTCGGCCTTTCTAATGGGAGGCCTAAAGCCCTGTCCCAGCAAAGGCTGGCCAATACACCTAATGCACGGCTTACGGCAAACAACACGGTGTAGAATTCATATTCTTTCATACCGTAGTGTACTAACAAAGCACCACTGTGTGCATCCACATTTGGCCAGGGGTTTTTAATTTTTCCAAGGGATTGCAGAATCGGTGGCACTGTTTCATAAATATTCCAGACTGTTTGCACCAATGGATCATCCGGCATGTGTTTTTTTCCAAATGCCATTTGTGCTTCAAAGCGGGGATCGGTTTTGCGCAGCACTGCATGACCATATCCCGGCACCACTTTTCCTTCACTCAATGTTTTCTTAACGTATTCTGCAATCTGTTCTTTGGTGGGCAATTCGGATTTTAATTCTGCCTGTAATTCAAATATCCATTTGATTACTTCCTGGTTAGCCAACCCATGGAGTGGACCAGCCAGTCCGTTCATACCGGCAGCATAACTTAAATACGGGTCGCTTAATGCGGAGCCTACCAGGTGTGTGGTGTGTGCAGATACGTTACCACCTTCATGGTCGGCATGTATCGTCATATACAACCGCATCAGTTCTTTAAAACTTTCGTCTTCAAACCCCATCATGTGGGCAAAGTTGCCCGCCCAATCCAATAAACCGTTGGGCTGAATATGCTCGCCGGATTTGTATTTACGTCTGTAGATATAAGCTGCTACTCTTGGCAGCCTTGCTATCAAGTCCATGCTATCATCAAACACGGCTTCCCAATAATCTTTTTTGTTCATGCCTGCCGCATATTTTTTGGCAAACTGGCTTTCTGTTTGCAGCGCCATCACCGCTACTACAAACTGTGTCATCGGGTGGGTGCTTAGCGGCAATGCTTCTATTGTTGCAAATACATGATTTGGTACATGGCTTCTGCGTTGCCAAACAGAACTGATATGATGCACATCATCCTCAGATGGCAACTCGCCTACCAGCATTAAATAAAATAAACCTTCGGGCAATGGCTCCGAACCATCGGGAGCTTTAGCTAATTTTTCTCTTAATTCAGGAATAGAATAACCACGGAAGCGGATGCCTTCCTGCGCATCGAGCAAAGATGTTTCGGTAATAAGACCGGTAATACCCCGCATTCCCTGGTACACTTGTGACAGTTGCACTTCACCAATGACTTTGTTACCATGCTCTTTCAGCAGGTCTTTAATTTCGGTGGAAACCTTGTCAGCTTTGACTTTAAACCGGTCTTTAATTATTCCCATGAGGCCTTATTTTTTCAGGATTTTTGAATGAAACATTCAATGCGTAAAGGTAGGCAAAGGGCCTTGGAGGAGCAAAAAATAGAGATAGTTTCTGGTTGCGGGTTTGTTGTTTCGTGTTACTCCAAACAAATAATTTCCTGCTAGAAAAGTAAATTTCATTTAAATGACTGACCCAAAACCCCAAACAACAAACCCGCAACTATTTAGGCGTCTTCCGGTAAAGCCAATATGCAATTACCGTAAATGCAATATTCGGCGACCAGGCGGCGAGCAATGGGGGGAAATTTCCTTTGGTGGCAAACACCGTAGAGAACCTGTCGGATAAAATAAACATGGCAGCAATGGTGATACCCATTGCCAGGTGCATACCACTGCCCCCCCGGCTTCTGCGGCTGGCAATAACGGCACCAATCATAGTTAATAATAATACAGCGGCTGGTGTAGCTGTACGGCGGTAACGTTCTACTTTTAATGTATTCAATCCTTCGGTACCCCTCATTTCTTCCTGCTTTATAAAAGCGATTAACTCTGGTGTGGTCAGTTTATCTTTCAGGTAAAAGTCTTTTCGGAGTTCATGAGGTTTAAGATTGAGTGTAAGGGTAAATTTTGGGTGTTGTGTAAACCGTTCTCCCATACTGTCTATAAATCTTTCCGCAGCATTTGACAATTGCCATTTATTAACTGCGGTATCCCATCGCATTGTTTCTGCCCGCAGATTATAAATTACTTTATTTCCTTTTGTACGTTCCATAAAAAATCCACGGGCCGTTTTGCTGCTGGTGTCAAAATCCCGGATACCAATGAATGTATTACTGTCCGTCCTGAGATAAAAACAACCCATACAACTGCCATAAGCTGCATTTTTTGTTGGGTCGTTTTTGTCTATAAACCGGGCCTGAAAATTACTGCGTATAGCGTTTGCTTTGGGAATCCAATAGCGGCTGCCCACCCATAACAGCGAAGCCAGTAATATACCACCGATAAAATAAGCTCTTAAGAAACGAATGTAACTGGCACCGCTTGCCAGTATCGCAATAACTTCTGATCGGGTGGCCATCTTACTGGTAAAAAAAATAACAGCTATAAAAACGAATAAGGGAAACAGCAGGCTCCATATATAAGGTACAAACCCGAGATAATACTGGTTGATAGCTTCCTTGAAACTCATATTGGCTTTTACAAAATCATCCATCTTCTCGCTGCTGTCCACTGCTACAGCAATGACTGTAAACATGAGCAGGCAAAAAACGAAAGTGATAAGAAATTTCTTCAGTATGTACCAGTCAATTTTCTTCATCGGGTTCAAAAGTAGAAGAAAAAACGTTGTGGGGTTGTGAAAGGTGTTTTTGCCACAGATTACACGGATTAAGACAGCTTAATACAACTGCAACCGACGACATATTAAAGTTTTTGCTTTGTTCTTTCTATCATCTCCTTTTTCCAGATTGCAAAATCTCCTTGCTGAATATGTTTTCTTGCCTCTGCTACCAACCATAAATAAAAAGCAAGGTTATGTACACTGGCAATCGTATAACCCAAAAACTCTTTTGCTTTCATAAGGTGACGGAGATAGGCTTTGCTGTAGTAATGACTTACTTCGCAATCAAATCCATCATCAATGGGTGAAAAATCGTTTTCCCATTTCTTATTATCAATGTTTATGACACCTTTTGTTGTAAACAGCATGGCGTTGCGGCCATTGCGGGTTGGCATCACACAGTCAAACATATCAATACCCAGGCTTATACATTCTAAAATATTCCAGGGTGTGCCAACACCCATCAGGTATCTGGGTTTATCAGCCGGTAAATGATCGCAACACCAATCGCATACTTCATACATCACGGATTCGGGTTCGCCAACACTTAATCCGCCAATGGCATTGCCTGTTGCCTCTTTTGAAGAAATGTATTGGCAGGACTGCTTCCGTAAATCGTTAAATGTACCGCCTTGTACGATTGGAAAAAGATTTTGTGTGTAGCCATATTTTGGTTGCGTAGCATTGAATTGGGTAAAACACCTGTCTAACCAGCGATGCGTAAGCTCCATTGATGTTTTAGCATATTTGTATTCGCTGCCACCGGGTGGACATTCATCAAAAGCCATGATGATGTCGCCGCCGATTGTACGTTGTATATCCATCACATTCTCGGGAGCAAATAAATGTTTGCTTCCGTCAATATGCGATTGAAAAGTAACTCCTTCTTCTTTAATCTTCCTGGTACCGGATAAAGAAAAAACCTGGTAGCCGCCGCTGTCGGTTAGTATTGGTTTTGACCAGCCATTAAATTTATGTAAACCACCTGCTTGCTCCAGCACTTCTAATCCGGGACGTAAATACAAATGATACGTATTGCCCAAAATGATTTGCGCCTTTACATCATTGAGCAATTGTTGTTGTGTAACAGCTTTTACACTACCTACTGTGCCTACGGGCATAAAGATGGGTGTCAGTATTTCACCATGATCAGTAGTTATTCTTCCGGCTCTCGCCTTTGATTTGGTGTCGGTGTGTTGTAATTGAAACGTAAGTGCTGCCATCAATTGCAAAGTAAACGGATAATGAGAAATAAGAAATGAAAAATAAGGAATGAGAAAGTTACCCACCTTTCATATTTCACATTCCAAATTCCTTATTTCTCATTTACTTTTGCCGCTATGCCACCGATTAACTGGGAAGAGATTATTTTTTACACCTTCGCAACCGTCACCGCCGTTCAGGTATTTTATTATGCATGGTTTTTCAGCCGTATTGCTTTTTACAAACCCAAATCAAAAACAAAGACGCAACACTATGCTGTGTCGGTTATTATTTGTGCAAGAGATGAAGATGAAAACCTTGCCCGCAACCTGCCGGGTGTGTTGGTGCAATCTTATCCCAGCACTTATGAAGTAGTGGCAGTTAATGATAATTCATTGGATGATTCAAAATATATTTTACAGGAGCTGAAAAAAAGATTTAAATCACTGAATGTGGTGGAACTGACACAGGAAGCCGTTCATATCTCCGGTAAAAAATATCCATTATCTATCGGGATAAGAGAAGCCAAACATGAAGTGTTATTGCTGACAGATGCAGATTGTGTGCCTGCCAGCGAAAATTGGGTAGAAAAAATGCAAAATGGCTATGATGAAAATATAGAAATTGTTTTAGGCTATGGTGCTTATCATAAGAAAAAAGGCGTACTGAATAAACTCATCCGTTTCGAAACTTTTCATACGGCTTTGCAATACCTGTCTTATGCACTGGCAGGTACACCTTACATGGGTGTGGGCAGAAATTTATCGTATAAGAAAAGCTTATTCTTCCGCAGTAAAGGTTTTTCGTCAATCAATCACATCCCCAGCGGGGATGATGATTTGTTTATTAACAAAACAGCGACAAAGAAAAACACAGCTGTGGTAATTGACCCGGATGCCGTTACCCGTTCTATTCCAAAAACCACCTGGGCCAGCTGGCTGCGCCAAAAATCGAGACATTATACCACGGCTAAATATTATAAGCCCAAACATAAATTTTTACTCGGTTTATATTTCGCCACACAGTTTGTTTTTTATCCCTTACTGGCAGCCACTGTTATTTTTTATGACTGGCGGTTTGCTTTAGCCGTTTTCGGCATTCGTTTTTTGTTGCAGGGTTTTGTATTATATAAGTCCATGAGAAAAATGGGAGAAAAAGATTTGTGGCCCTGGTTTATTTTTCTTGATATGTGGATGTTTTTTTATTATATCATTTTTGCCCCGGCACTTTGGAGAAGACCAAAGAAAGGCTGGTGACCTCACCCCAACCCTCTCCCATGCGGAGAGGGATAATTGAAGACCTTATTTATGCAAGTAATTCTCAAATATTTTGCTGACTTTACAGAAGAGCAACTCCGGCAATTCGAACTGCTTGAACCTTTGTACAAAGAATGGAATGAGCAGATCAATGTTATTTCACGGAAAGATATTGACAGCCTGTATGAAAAGCATGTGCTGCATTCATTAAGTATCGCTGCGACATTTGAATTTGCCGATGGTATGGACATAATAGATCTCGGAACCGGCGGAGGTTTTCCCGGCATCCCGTTAGCTATTTTTTTTCCGCAGGTAAAATTTCATCTGGTGGACAGCATTGGTAAGAAACTAAAAGTGGTGGAAGCGGTGGCTGAAGGGATTGGCTTGCAAAACATAACCACCCAACATAGCCGGATAGAAGAGATTAAAAATCGAAAATTTGATTTTGTGGTTTCAAGGGCTGTAGCCCCGTTGAAAGATTTATGGAGGTGGAGCAAACCCCTTTTGAAAATAAAGACACAAACTGACTTCGCCCCCGGGCTTATAAGCCTGAAAGGTGGCGACCTTACCATGGAAATACAGGAAAGCGGCGTTAAACCACGAATAATGGACGTTGCTTCCATCTTCCCCGAAGAATCCTTTAAGGAAAAATACCTGTTATATGTCAGCCGGTAAAGAATTACCTGTTTGTGGTATTGCCAGTATATCCGGGAAGTACGAACTTTAGCCAATCATGAAAGAAATATCTGTTTGCGTAGTAGATGATAATAAGGAACTAAGAAATGCCCTAGAAGAGATAATCACTATGTCTGACGGGTATAAATGCATTGCTACTATCGGCACTGCTGAAGATGCAGTGAACCAAATCCCCATACTGCAGCCGGATGTGGTGCTGATGGATATTAACCTGGGTTCAGAGGCAAGCGGTATAGATGTAGTAAGGGTTTTAAAACCCAGGCTACCGGATATCAACTTTATGATGTGTACCGTGTATGAGGAAAACGAAAAAATATTTGAAGCCCTTACTTCGGGAGCTAGTGGCTATATTCTTAAAAAAACTAACCCTTCCCGGATGCTGGAAGCCATCAGGGAGTTATATGAAGGCGGGGCACCAATGAGCAGCCAGATTGCCCGGAAGGTGGTGGTAGCTTTTCAACACCAGACCAGCAGCTCAAACGGAGAAGACCTTGATATGCTGTCTACAAGAGAAAAAGAAATTCTCGAATTTCTTTCACGGGGGCTGATGTATAAAGAAATTGCTTCTCAGCTTTTTTTAAGCCCGGAAACTGTAAAGAAACATGTTTATCACATTTATGAGAAACTGCATGTAAGTAACCGGGTGGCTGCAGTTAATAAATTCTACGGAAGGTAATAATTGCTGGTTTTTGCGGGCAGACTCAGCTGTTTTCGTCAAAAAATACCACGAATGGGGTATTGTCTTGCTTTGTATGCTTCTTTATTTTTGAATAAGTAAATCAAGATATTGATTACCCCATACTATTAACCATTAACCTTCCTGAACAAGTAAGCAGACAAAGGGGCCTTGATCGAAACTGTCAAAAAAAAGCCCTCCGTTCAGCAAGAACGGGGGGCTTTTGTATTTAAAGTCAAATTATCTCTTTACCATTTCAAATCAATCTTGTTGTTTTTGCGTTCAACATCAGCAAGCCGCAGGGTCGGGTCAATTTCAACAAAAGTAAATTCCGACAATTTTTTAGTTGTTTCTATTGTGTATGTGCTGTGTGTCCACTTCCATGGCTCATACACTTTCCGGGGAACAGTGGCATCTTCAACAGGCTTCTCGCCATACATCAGATTCATGGGTACATAATGCAACTCTTTGCTTCCATCTTTAAAAGTTATCTGCAAATCAATGGGCATTGGCATTAATCCGATGCGGTTCAGTCTCACCTTCGTTTTGCCACCTTCTTCCCACAGACTATCAATACTGTAATCAATCGTCTTGGTAGAATTGACCCAATACTCTTTGTACCAATCTAATTTCATATCACTTACTTTTTCTGCTATGCGGATAAAGTCGGAGACATTAGGATGCTTAAACCGCCATTGCTTATAATATTCCAATAATATTCTATCCCTTACGGGGGCACCAACAATATATCCTAACTGCTCCATAAACACCCCACCTTTTGAATAAGCAGCCGGACCGTAGGCAGCATTGGTATTATAATGATCGGCATGAGTAGTTAACGGTTCTTCTTTTCCGCTTTTAGCCAATGAATAATATCCCCTATAAGTTCCATCATACGCAAAGCCGGTGTTATTTTCCAGAAAGGCAGAGACTCTGTCTTCTGCATAAGTAGTAAAGCCTTCATCCATCCAGGCATACAGCGATTCATTAGTACCCAATAAGCCATGATACCAATTGTGCAGCCACTCATGTAACCAGGCACCGGGGCCTACTAATAATGTAGCCATTGGATATTCCATGCCTCCATCACCACCATGAATGAATGTGTATTGCTTGTAAGGATAAGTACCAAACTTTTTTTCAATGAAGGGGAATGCTTTTTCTGCATCCTCCAGCACCTTTTCCCATTCAGCAGCCGTTGCATTCGTTGGCTTGTATAAAAGATGAAGGGTAACACTGTCGTTTACTTTTCGGCTTTTATGAATATATTCCGGGTCAGCTGCCCACATAAAATCATGCACATTAGGCGCAACAAATCGCCAGGTTAATTTATCACCGGCAGGTCTGTTTACTTTCGCACCTTTGTTCTCATATCCATATCCAATCTGGTTAGGGTTTTGTAAATACCCGCTGCCGCCAAGAATATATTTTTTATCAATAGAGATGCTTACATCAAAATCTCCCCACACTCCATAAAATTCACGGCCAATATAAGGCGTAGGATGCCAGCCTTCATAATCATACTCACACAACTTTGGATACCACTGGCTCATAGAGTACCGGACTTTGGAAGATGGATTATCTCTGCCACTTCTTCGGATCTGCAAAGGAACCTGTGCTTCAAAATCCATATCAAACGTAACTTTTGACTTTGGCAAAATTGGTTTATCCAATTTTACTTCCAGTATTGTTTCCAGCATTTTAAAAGCTTGCGGCCTTCCATTCATTTTCAAAGAGAGAATTTTTTGATAACCGATTTCATCGGGTTTCAGGTTGAGTATCCTGTCTTTTACCCGTTGATCCCAGTCAGGTCTGCCCCCGGCACCATTCACAGCACCCTGCCGCCTGCTCCTTGTGTCCATCATGCTTCCGGATTGAAAAGCATTGAAATAAAGATGATAGAATACTCTTGTCAATGTATCGGGTGAATTATTGGTGTATTCTAACTTTTGTTTCCCGGTAAATTGATTGGTTAGTACATTCATGTCAATATTCATGTTGTACTTTACCCGTTGCTGCCAGCGGTCGGGCTGGGCAGAGACAACCGTTGATAGTTGAAAGATGATAGTTGAGAACAGAAAGATTTTTTTCATGTATTGCTATTTGAAGTGGTAAATTTCGCTAAATAGATGTTATGGCAAAAACAAAGTTGATTGACGGTTATCCTTTTGTTTCTTACTCCAAAGAGGCCTTTTCTCCGGAACAAATGTTGCAAAAAAGCAATGAATTTTATGAATGGATGAATAAACGGCGAACGATTAGAGATTTTTCCTCTGCTGCTGTGCCAAAAGAAGTAATTGAAAGTATATTGCTGACAGCCTCAACTGCACCAAGTGGTGCCCACAAACAACCCTGGACTTTTTGCGTAGTGGGTGATGCGGATCTAAAAAAGAAAATCAGAACAGAAGCAGAAAAAGAAGAATTTGAAAGCTATAGCGGTCGGATGCCGGAAGAATGGCTAAAAGATTTAAGACCATTGCAGACTGATTGGAAAAAAGAATTTTTAGAAACTGCTCCGCATTTGATTATAGTTTTTAAGAAAAGCTATGAATTAAAAGAAGATGGCACAAAAGGTATGGTGTACTATGCGAATGAAAGTTGCGGAATAGCCTGTGGTTTTTTGTTAACTGCTATTCATAATGCAGGGTTGGCAGCTCTCACACATACACCTTCCCCTATGAATTTTTTATCAAAAGTTTTAAAGCGTCCAGAAAATGAAAAACCATTCTTGCTTATTCCTATTGGCTATGCTGCTGAAGAATGCTGGGTGCCGGATTTAAAAAGAAAAGCAATAGATGAAGTTGTGAAATGGTATTAAAAATAACCAATGGTAATACCATTTGGCGTTATCAGATTATCTAAAGGGGAAATACTTACAACTATATCGCTACCGTAGTTCTCACCAGCCTTCCTTCCGTATTAAAGAAAAGGAACTTATTTTCTACATTGTTCTTTGACACTTTCAGCCGGTATTGTATCACATAGCCCGGCAGGTACAACATTTTTACGTCAAGCACCTGCATACCGGCGTATTTACTTTTTGCAAATCCGTCTTTTATATCAGTTATCAGTTTGTCGTAGGTCCAATCTTTCAGGGTTCTCTTCCAGATGCCTTTGTTACTGTATTCAGCGTTCAGCTTATTGCTATCTTGCTCAAACCGTACATTTACATTTACCACATCATTTTCCCATTGCACACTTTTAGCATCGGGATATTGTTTAAAAAAATTTTCTTTGGCCTGCTCAGGAATTGAAGTAACCTGTGAATAGCTTTCTGCCGAACTTATTAAAATGCTGACAAGGACTACAAACAAACGAATCAATTTCATAATAGGTGGTTTTTGATGAATATGTTTTGTTTGTAAAAATAATGCCGGTTTCTTATAAAGAAATGCTATTAATTCTTCCCTGCTACAATAATGACAATTTCCCCTTTCACCGTTTTCTGGTTGAAATAATCAGCTACCTCCCGCAGCGTCCCTTGCTTGTTTTCTTCAAACATTTTTGACAGCTCCCTGCTTACACTGCATTGCCGGTCTTCACCAAAATAAGTAATAAATTCTTCCAGCGTCTTTACGAGCCGCAAAGGCGACTCATAAAAAATCAAGGTTCGTTCTTCTTCCCCCAATTGCTTTAATAATGTTTGTCTTCCTTTTTTCAATGGCAAAAAACCTTCGAAACTGAACCGGTTTGCAGGAATGCCGCTGTTTACCAATGCCGGCACAAATGCTGTGGCACCAGGCAAACATTCCACCTTCACTCCTACTTTAATACATTCTCTTACTAATAAAAATGCGGGGTCAGAAATACCGGGTGTGCCTGCATCGGTAACTACTGCCATCTTCTTTCCTTCCAGCAATTGGCTTACCAAATGCTGCAGCACCTTATGTTCATTATGCTGATGATAAGGAGAAAGCTGTTTGGTAATTTGATAATGATTAAGCAAATGAGATGTTGTCCGGGTATCTTCTGCCAGGATAAGGTCAACTTCTTTTAAAATTTCAATAGCCCGAAGGGTAATATCTTTTAAGTTGCCGATGGGTGTAGGAACTAAATAGAGCATGTTAATTGGGTAATTTGTTAATTGGTTAATCTGGGCTTAAATTTTAAAATTCTTTACCAATAAGGATACCCTAATTAACCAATAAACTAATTAACTAATACCTCGTAGTATTCCATCACAGGATTTGCCAACAGTTTCTTACTGGCCTCTTCTGCAATTATTTTCGCCTTATCTGCTGATTCGGCATTTACCTGCAGGGTAATATTTTTTCCAATTCTCACATCTTCCACACCACTAAGTCCTAAATTTTCAAGGCCACCCATTACAGCTTTGCCTTGCGGGTCTAATAATTCTTTCAGCGGCATTACTTTTATCTGAACTGTATAGGTCATGTTATTTTATTTTTAAAGAGCAAAGATATAAGAACATAGGCAAGCACTATAACAGGTGCTGCCAGCCATTTTAAAATCACAACGGCGGCAATTGCGATTACTATCAGCAGGTATTTGGGTAAATTATTTTTCAGGCTGTAATCCCTGAACTTAAACGACATTAATGGCAGACGGGAAACCATGAGCCATGAAAGCACTGCTACCAGGGCATATAAAAACCATTTATTCAGTATTAACTCCTGAGCCCATGCCTCATTTACATTCCAGTAAATCAACGGAAGTGATGCTACAAAAATGCCAACGGCTGGTACCGGCATTCCTTTAAAATGATACGCCTGGCTTGTATCTAAATTAAATCTTGCCAACCGCCATGCAGCAGCACAAGGCAGAATAAAAGCTGGCAGCAGCCAAAGTACAGAAGTATCCAATCCTCCTTCTTGCTGCGCAAAGCTTAACCGGAGAAACTGGTAAATTATCATTCCGGGTGCCACACCAAAACTTACTATATCAGCCAATGAATCTAATTGTTTTCCCATTTCT
>JANNCC010000282.1:0-3979 GCA_031386125.1 Chitinophagaceae bacterium | reverse complement strand
TAAAATCTCTAAAGCATTGTAAGTTCGAACTAAGGAAAGATTCATAAGCCAATTAAAAAAATCCCCGCTATGTTGCTCCAAATCTTCTGAATGAATATTTCTGATTTCTGGAGACATTTTCAAGTATCCCTTATTCAGGATATCCGAAAAATCATATACTCCATATCCCGAACTATGAATAACCCTTGGCTCATTCTGTTTCTTAAATTCTGGAATGGCCCAAACATTAATAAAATGGTTCCAAAACCTCACATCATCAACAAGGGTATGAACTGACTTTTTATATTCCTCATGAATTACTATGACTTCATCAATTATCATACAGTTTTAGTTTCTAAAAAATTTCCACCCTAAGTTCTCCTTTAGAAGACATGGGCATCTTACTTCTTCATCGCCTGCCTAAACTGCAACACCGCCCCCATATCCTTTATTCCAGGACTTTTTTCAAACCTGCTGTTAATATCAACTCCAAAAAAATCAGGGTGAGTGAATGCTTTTACTTTCGCTGCATCTTCTACACTTATTCCACCGCTTAAGAAAAATGGCTTTTCAATTTTTGCTTTGGTTAAAATAGCCCAGTCAAACTGTTTACCGGTGCCACCAAAACTTTCTTTCAACCCACCAGTATCAAACAAATAATAATCACACACTGCGTCATATGGGGCAACGAGTTTATCTATGTCCACACCATCTGTCACCCGGAAAGCTTTTATCACTTCCACTTCGCTGCTCAGGTCTTCACACATTTCAGGGCTTTCATCGCCGTGCAGTTGTACGGCATCCAGGCCGTAATCGTCTATGGCATCTAACACATCAATCATCTCCGGGTTCACAAATACTCCCACTTTCTTTAAATCAAAATCAGCACTCTTCAATTCCTTTTTTGGAATCTTATCGCCGATATAGCGGGGAGATTCTTTATAAAATATCAATCCTGCAAAATCAATATCCAGCCCGTCGAGTTGTTGCAGTTGTTTCATTTCGGTGATGCCACATACTTTAATATTCATATAATTAGTTTTTTATTTTGCCACCAAGACACGAAGGCACAAAGTTTTAATCTTAGCGTCTTTGTGCCTTCGTGGCGAATACTTTATTTCAACAGCTTTATAAATTCTTCAAACGCCTTACCCGGCTGTTCTTCTTTCATAAAATTCTCGCCAATCAAAAATCCTTTAAACCCCGCATCCCGCAAAGTTACGATAGACTCCACGCTGCTGATACCACTTTCAGCAATGGCAGGTTTACCAGCCGGTATTTTATCTATCAGTTGCAGCGAGGTATTAATATCCACTTTAAACGTCTTCAGGTTGCGGTTATTCACTCCCACCATACTTACTTCATCGCAACAATGGTTCAGTTCTTCTTCATTATGTACTTCTAATATTGATTCTAAACCAATACTATTAGCATAAGTGGCAAATTCTTTTACTTCTTCTTTTGTCAAACAAGCAGCAATCAGCAAAATTACATCAGCCCCAAAAGCTTTGGCTTCGGCTATCTGCCATTTGTCAATAATAAAATCTTTGCGCAGCACCGGAATATCCGTCACCACTTTTGTTTGTATCAAATCATCCAAATCGCCCCCAAAAAATTCACCGTCTGTTAATACAGAAATACCAGCGGCATGTTTATTATATGAGATCACCACCGGTTCTGCTTCCAGCTCTTTGGGTTTAAACCATCCTTTACTCGGACTTTTTCTTTTAAACTCTGCAATGATGCCGGTGCTTCCCGGCAGCAATAAATGTTTTATCAACGACCGGTTAGTTATCTGCCAGAAAAAACCATCCTTTTCAAACCGTTCGATGCTGCTCATCGGTTTGAATTTTTCTACTTCTTTTCTTTTTGCTGCTACTATTGTTTCTAAAATATCCATTCGCTTGCTTAAAAAATATATCGCCCCTCCGGGGCTCTGAAAATTCGTTTTCATCATTTACCCCGGATTTCATCCGGGGCTACTAACATTTAGCCCCTACGGGGCTTGCATTGAAATCAGTTTTTGTAATGATTGATTCGCCTTCCCACTCTCTAAACTTTCTACGGCTGCATTATATGCTTCGTCGTAAGTTTTATAATTCCCAGTACAATTTAGTGCCATCGCTGCATTCGCCAGCACCACCGCATTCTGTGCCCAGGTTCCTTCGCTTTTTAGAATGGTGGTAAAGATTTTTGCGGCTTCTTCTACACTGTTACCGCCATTAATATCTTCCGCCGATACCATCCGTTTTCCTAATTGCTCCGGCGTCATTATCCGTTCACCTTCATTGGTTATCACTTTTGTATCATTCGTTAGTGATATTTCATCATAACCATCCAAACTATGAATAATTGTAAATGCTTTTTCTGTTTGCTGCAACAGGTAATTATAAATTCTCGCCATCTCCAGGCTATACACTCCCACCAATTGGTATTTTGGGTGCGACGGGTTAGCCATTGGCCCCAGCATATTAAAGAATGTACGCATAGCCAGGTTCTTTCTTATCGGCCCTACCGTTTTTAATGCCGGATGAAATAACGGTGCATGTAAAAAACAGATATTCGCTGCTTCAATTTCCTTTTTCAGTTTGCTGTTATCATTACTGAATTTGTAGCCTAACTGTTCCATCACATTGGATGAACCACTGATGGAAGATGCCCCGTAGTTACCGTGTTTGGCAACTTTTTGTCCTGTACCTGCCACAATAAAACAAGCCAGTGTAGAAATGTTAAATGTATTTTTCCCATCGCCGCCGGTACCAACAATATCTATTGTATCATACTCATTTAAATCAGCTTTCACACATAATTCTAACAACGCATCACGGAAACCTTGCAATTCTTCAATGGTAATGCTGCGCATAAGATAGACGGTCATAAAAGCGGTTACTTCATGTTCGTTGTAAATGCCTTTACCGATGTTAACTAACACTTCTTTTGCTGAATCTCTTGTCAGCGTTTTGTGTTCGAATAAATATTGTAAAATCTTTTTCATTTTATATTTTTTGCCACGAAGCCACAAAGACACTAAGATTAACAACCTTTGTGGCTTCGTGTCTCTGTGGCTAATTTTTCAACCAGTTCCTTAAAATATCTTCTCCCATCGGTGTCAGTACACTTTCCGGGTGAAACTGCACTCCCTGTACATCATACTTCTTATGTTGCAATGCCATGATGTAATTATTTCCATCTCTTGCGGTAACTTCCAACTCCGCAGGAAAATTTTCTTCTGCAATAATCCAACTGTGATAACGACCCACTTCTAAAGTAGATGGCAACCCTTCAAACAGTGCTGGTTTTTTTGTTTCATCAATTGTTACTGGTGTGGCCACACCATGATAAACTGTTGAAAGATTGGTTAATGTTCCGCCAAATGCTTCTCCAATGGCCTGATGACCGAGACAAACTCCTAAAATAGATTTAGTAGCTGCATATTCTTTTATCAATGGCAATAACAAACCAGCCTCTTCAGGAATACCCGGTCCCGGAGATAAAATAATTTTATCGTAGCCCTTCACTTTCTCCAACACTATCTGGTCATTACGATATACTTCTACTTTTTTATGTGTAATCTTTTCGACAAGATGCACAAGATTGTAAGTAAACGAATCGTAATTATCGAAAACTAAAATTTTCATAATTAAATTTCTTTTGCGAGGTCAATCGCTTTTTTTAATGCTCCCAGTTTATTATTTACTTCCTGTAGTTCATTTTCCGGATTACTGGCTGCCACTACTCCTGCACCAGCCTGGTAAGTCAATGTATTATTCTGGCTTAAAAATGTTCTGATCATAATAGCATGGTTACAACTACCATCAAATCCCATAAAGCCTATCGCACCTCCATAATAACTTCTTGCTGTCGGTTCATACAAATCAATCAGTCCTATTGCTTTAAATTTTGGTGCACCACTTAATGTACCAGCCGGAAAAGTTTTTGCTACTAATTCAAAAGGATTACTGCCTTCTCTCACTTTACCCGTTACTTCACTTACCAAATG
>JANNCC010000249.1:0-2636 GCA_031386125.1 Chitinophagaceae bacterium | reverse complement strand
GTTGCAAAAACAAGTGGTCGCATTTTGACCGTACATCAATTTGATAAGCACCTTTTTTATTGCACCAACTACTTTGGCGTAGTCTGGTTGCCAATTTTTAATCGCTGTTAGCATTTTATCAAAACCCAGTATGTTCTTTGTACGCAGAAAGTTGTAGCAAAACATGATAAGATTCATTTCCCCATTTACTTACAAGCCGGGCTGTATTGTTTGCACTCACCTGCTCTTCCAGTGTGGCAAAATAACTTTGATGACGAAGACTCACTGAAACAAAGCCCCGGCGAAATGCGCCGCAGGCTGGAAAATAGCAGAACCGGGAAAAATGAGTAATTTTAAATCATGAATACAGACTACAAGCAAATCATTACTATAGAACCGGGCAAACGTAACGGCAAGCCTTGTGTTCGTGGGATGCGTACTACTGTGTATGATGTGCTCAGTTATCTTGCTTCCGGCATGACTGCCAAACAGGTTGTTGAAGATTTTCCTGAACTCACCAAAGAAGATATTCAGGCATGTCTCAGCTATGCCGCCGACTCAGAAAAACATACCCGTTTATTGTACCCTTCATGAAACTGCTGGTTGACAATAGTATATGGAATTATGCAAAGTCAAATGGCTTTAGTATCCTTCCCAAAGACAACGACTTTGATGAACGCAGCCAGCTGGAAGGCTGTCCGCCGAAAATAATTCATCTTATTTGTGGCAATAAAACAACATTACACATTCTGAACCTGCTGGTCTGGCGAAAAGAAGAAATTTTATCCTTCGGAGATTCCGATTTAGAAAACTGCATTTTGAAAATTTCACAACCCTTGTGGTGAGAGGAACGGCTCGTTGTACCTCTGTATCAACTCCCATTCACCATTATCTTTGCATTCTAACTACTAACCCATGAACCTTGAATTTAATAAAAACGAAGATGTCTTCAAACAAAGCCTCAGCGAAATGCGCCGCAGGCTGGAAAAAATATATGAAGGCGGCGGTAAAAAAGCTATTGAAAAACAAAGAGAGAAAAATAAACTCACTCCCCGTGAACGGATTGATTACTTAATTGATAAAGACAAACTTTTTATTGAAATTGGTGCATTTGCCGGTTATGAAATGTATGCCGAACAAGGCGGTTGTCCTGCTGGTGGCACGGTGGCTGGTGTGGGTTATGTAAGCGGCAGGCAGTGTGTAATACTGGCAAACGACCAGACCGTGAAAGCCGGTGCATGGTTTCCTATTACGGGTAAAAAGAATTTACGGTTGCAGGAGATAGCGATGGAAAATCATTTACCCGTTATTTACTTAGTGGACAGCGCCGGTGTGTTTCTGCCGATGCAGGATGAAATATTTCCCGACAAAGAACATTTTGGCCGCATTTTTCGCAACAATGCCCGCATGAGTGGCATGGGCATCACACAAATTGCCGCAGTGATGGGCCCCTGTGTGGCAGGCGGCGCATATCTTCCTATCATGAGTGATGAAACATTGATGGTGGAAGGCAATGGTTCTATTTATTTGGCCGGGCCTTATTTGGTAAAAGCTGCGATTGGTGAAGACATAGATAATGAAACCCTCGGCGGTGCGGTAACGCATACGGAGATATCTGGTATTGCTGATTATAAATTTAAGACTGAGCAGGAATGCATGGATCATATTAAAAAAATGTTTTCCATGCTGGGCTCGACACCAAAAGCTGGTTTCGACCGGATAGCTGCAAAAGCACCGAAGAAGAATGCAGGAGAAGTATATGGATTGTTTCCGCATGATGGAAAGCCGTATGATATGGTGGATATGATTGAACGGATCGTTGATGCTTCGGAGTTCGAACAATTTAAAGAAGATTATGGTAAAACAATTGTCTGTGGTTATGGTCGCATAGATGGCTGGGCGGTAGGCATTGTGGCGAATCAGCGTTTAATAGTGAAGACCAAAAAAGGTGAGATGCAACTGGGCGGTGTTATATATAATGACAGTGCGGATAAAGCAGCCCGTTTTATTTTGAACTGTAACCAGAAGAAAATACCGCTGGTGTTCTTGCAGGATGTAACGGGGTTTATGGTAGGCAGTCGCAGCGAACATTCCGGCATCATTAAAGACGGTGCGAAGATGGTGAATGCCGTAGCAAATTCTGTGGTGCCAAAGATTACTATCATCATTGGTAACTCTTACGGCGCAGGTAACTATGCCATGTGCGGCAAGGCATACGATCCCCGGTTCATTTATGCATGGCCTACGGCGAAGATTGCGGTGATGGGTGGTGATGCTGCGGCGAAAGTTTTATTGCAGATTGAAGTGGCTTCACTAAAATCAAAAGGAGAAGTGATTACTCCGGAAGCAGAGAATAAATTGCTGAGTGATATTAAAGGCCGGTATGATAAACAAACATCCCCTTATTATGCAGCGGCGAGGTTATGGGTGGATGCCATTATTGACCCGGTGGATACGAGAAAAGTTATTAGCGAAGGGATTGCTGCAGCGAATGGGAATGCAGAGATAAATGAATTGAGGACAGGAGTTTTTCAAGTATAATTTTTTTGCCACAAAGACACGAAGGCACTAAGGTTTTATTACTTTGTGTCTTAGTGCTTTCGTGGCAATCTTAATTTTAGATAAAAGCAATTATTAATAATGTCAACCGCTTCAGT
>JANNCC010000197.1:0-5878 GCA_031386125.1 Chitinophagaceae bacterium | reverse complement strand
GTGTGCTGGCTATGACGACTTTTCTGAACCTGGTACAAAGTGAACCTGACATTGCGAAGATTCCTATCATGATTGACTCTTCGAAGTTTGAAATCATTGAAGCCGGATTGAAATGTGTACAGGGCAAGTGCATTGTAAATTCTATCTCCATGAAAGAGGGAGAAGAAAAATTTATTCAGCAGGCTATTATCTGCCAGAGTTATGGTGCATCAGTAATCGTAATGGCATTTGATGAAAAAGGGCAGGCTGACACCAAACAACGTAAAGTAGAAATTTGTCACCGGGCTTATAAAATATTAACCGAACAGGTTGGTTACGATCCGCAGGACATAATCTTTGACCCGAACATTTTTGCTATAGCAACGGGCATGGAAGAACATAATAATTATGGCGTTGATTTTATAGAAGCAACCGCAGAAATAAAAAAGCTGATGCCGCTTACCAAAATAAGCGGTGGTGTCAGCAACCTGTCCTTTGCTTTTCGTGGTAATGACCATGTGCGGGAAGCCATGAACAGTGTGTTTCTTTTTTATGCCATCAAGGCGGGCATGGACATGGGAATTGTAAATGCCGGGCAGTTAGTAGTGTATGATGAAATAGAGCTGAAACTGAAAAAATTATGCGAAGATGTAATTCTTAATCGCAATAACGATAACAATGAAGCCACTGAAAGCCTGATTTCTTTTGCAGAAACAGTAAAAGCAAAAGGCAAGGAGAATATAAAAGATGAAAGCTGGCGGGAGACGTCGGTCGAAGAACGATTGAAACACTCCCTGGTAAATGGCATTACCGATTACATTGATACAGACACTGAAGAAGCCAGGGTAAAATATCCCAAACCATTAGATGTTATAGAAGGCCCTTTAATGGATGGAATGAATGTAGTGGGAGATTTATTCGGTGCCGGTAAAATGTTTTTGCCACAAGTAGTAAAGAGTGCAAGAGTGATGAAAAAATCGGTAGCCGTTCTTACTCCTTTCATTGAAGCAGAAAAAGAAGAAAGGAAACAAGCACATATTGCTGCCGGAACTATTAATGAAGAAGCTGCCGGTGCTCCCAAAGTATTACTGGCTACCGTAAAAGGCGATGTACATGATATTGGTAAAAATATAGTTGGAGTTGTTTTAGGCTGCAACGGTTATGATATTATTGATTTGGGAGTAATGGTTCCTGCTGATAAAATTTTAGATACAGCAGAAAAAGAGAAAGCAGATATCATTGGTCTGAGTGGTTTGATTACTCCTTCCTTAGATGAAATGGTGCATGTGGCACATGAAATGAAACGCCGTGGCATGAAACAACCATTGTTGATTGGCGGAGCTACTACTTCAAGAATGCATACTGCTGTAAAAATTGCTCCGCAATATGATAATGGAGTGATGCATATTTTAGATGCATCAAGAAGTGTGACGGCAGTGAGTACCTTGCTGAATAAAGACCAAAAAGAGAAGTTGTTGCAACAAACACAACAGGAATATGAAGGGCTGCGCAATCAATTTTTAAATAAGGGAAAGAAAACACTTATTCCCTACGA
This sequence comes from Chitinophagaceae bacterium, assembly GCA_031386125.1. GTDB lineage: Bacteria > Bacteroidota > Bacteroidia > Chitinophagales > Chitinophagaceae > JJ008. Next base: position 4,344 of record JANNCC010000197.1, on the reverse strand, counting down.
GGAAGCAGTTGTAACAAAAGAATACTTCGACTGGAAGAATTATAAACCAACAAAGCCAGCAGTGGAAGGAGTAACAGTACTAAAAGATTACGACTTAGCTACTATTGCCCGGTATATTGACTGGGGGCCATTTTTCATTGCCTGGGAAATGCCGGGCCGCTTTCCAGAAGTTTTGTCAGACAAAATTTTTGGTGTGGAAGCCACCCGTCTGTACAATGATGCTCAAAAAATGGTGCAGCAGTTGGTGAACGAAAAATGGTTTACCGCTGAAGGAGTTATTGGTTTCTGGCCGGCTGCCAGCAACAATGCAGATACAGTAACATTGCAAACCGATAAAGGAGAAGTAAAGTTAGAGTCGTTGCGCCAGCAATTAAAAAAGGCAGTTGGACAACCAAGTTATTCTCTTTCAGATTTCATTAAACCAACACTAAACAGTTCTCCGCTTGGAGATGGCATCAGTAATGGGGACTACATGGGTGCATTCGCCGTTACCATTCACGGAGCTAAAAAATATATTGACCAGTTTAATGCTGACCATGATGATTATAATAAAATACTGGTGCAAATATTAGCTGATCGTTTTGTAGAAGCCTTTGCAGAATGCCTGCATGAAAAAGTGAGAAAAGAATACTGGGGTTATGAAAAGAATGAAAAGCTGTCTAATGAACAAATGATACGGGAAGAATATAAAGGCATTCGTCCGGCACCCGGCTACCCTGCCTGCCCTGACCATACAGAGAAAATAAAATTATTTGATTTGCTGAATGTTACTGAAAACATCGGCATTGAAATGACAGAAAGCCTTGCGATGAATCCTCCTGCTTCAGTTTGCGGCTGGTACATTGCTCATCCTCAAAGCCATTATTTTGGTTTGGGGAAAATAGATAAAGACCAGTTAAAGGATTATGCCAAACGAAAGGGTATGAGTATTGAAGAGGCAGAAAAATGGTTGAGGCCGGTATTAGAATAATACTTACCTCACCTTTATCACTGTTGTTTTGGTCCAGTTATCATGCCAGGGCCTGTCACCAAAACCACTAAAAGCTTCAAAAGGTACAATTCTTGAAAGAGTTCGAAGAATAGCATCCTTAAATGTTAGTTCCTGTCCATCATCACGGATAGCCCTTGTACCTGTAATTAATTTTCCAAGTGTATAGCCTTTGAATGCCTTTTCACAAATAGCATAATAAATCAGGTAATTAAAATAACCCAGCAATATTGATAGTACCCAGAACCTCCAGGTTTTGGGACCGCCTTCTATTTCGTAAGCAACGTCTGCAAGAAAATCCGGAGCAATGCCAAGCAAAATGTAACCAAAGACGTAGCCCGTAGCCAGGCTTAACGCAAATCGCATAAACAAGCCATCAATCAGCAAGTTCAAAAACCGCTGGCCCTGAGAAGCAGGTGTAAACTCAACCTGGTCATGAAATAAGTCTGATGGTTGTTCTTGATTACTATTTTCTTCCATAAACAGTATTTATATTATTCCGAAGATAGCTAAATCATTTTTTAACTGAGAATGACTTTGATAACAAATACTCTTAATTCCCAATTTTTCCGCTGCCATTACATTCCTCAGGTTATCATCAATAAACAACGCCTCTTCTGCCTTTACATTATACCTGCTAAGCAATAACTGGTAAAATTCTGGAAAAGGTTTTCTCATTTTTTCTTCACCACTTACTACCCTTCCATCAAACCAATGAAGAAAATTGTAACGAACTAATGCAATATCAAAAAGACCCGCCTGCCAGTTGGTTAGTGCATATGTTTTATACTTACCGCTTTCTTTTAATTGGCGAAAAATTTTAACAGATTCAACGATCGGCCCGCCCAGCATTTCTGTCCATCGGCCATAATAATCCCGGATGGGCTGTTCCCAGTCAGGAAATTTTTCAATTAATTCCATCGTTGCTTGTACAATGGAACGGCCTTCGTCCTGTTGTTCATTCCAGTCCATCGTACAGATGTGGCTGAAAAAAAACTCTCTCTTTTCCTGGGAGTCAAAATAGTTTTCATCGAAAACATGAAGGGGGTTCCAGTCAATTAGTACATTGCCCAAATCAAAAATAATTGTATTGATAGCTGTCATTATTTATACCGGAGCTTTAATGAAATCATGATGGAGCACATTACTATCATAATAACATTAGTAACAATAATAACCATATCATTCCTTAATACTCCATAGGCGATCCACATCACCTCATTTATAAATGCAATTACAAACATCATCAATGAAACATTTTTAGCAGACTTTTCTTTCCAGGTTTTTATAACCTGTGGTAAAAAAGTGAGTGCAGTAACCGCACAGGCGGCATAACCAAGAATTGTAATCCCATCCATTAAGCTAAATTTTTACAATAATATTACCTTTTTTCAAACAGCCACCAGAAACGTTTTCTGGGCTTTACTTTATAGTTGGTGTTGATGTAGTTAGCAATATGTTCCATCGCTTCATCAACACTGTCAGTAACCAGTACCAGGTTCATATCTTCTTTTGAAATAGTACCCTGCTCTGCCATCCACTCAATATTTTCCATTAATGGTTTATAGTATTCTTTTCCATACAATACAATCGGAAAATTGGTTACTGATTTTGTTTGTATCAATGTCAATATTTCAAAAAATTCATCCATAGTACCAAAGCCACCGGGCATGATGATAAAGGCGTAGGAATATTTTACCAGCAACACCTTACGAACAAAAAAATGTTCGAAGGTTATCGATTTCTGTACATAAGGGTTAATCTGCTGCTCAAAAGGCAACTGGATATTACAACCGATTGATTTACCATTGTTTTCAAAAGCACCACGGTTCGCAGCTTCCATAATGCCCGGGCCGCCACCTGTCATGGTAGTAAGCCCCGATTCCGCAATCCTCTTTCCAAATTCTCTTGCTTTAATATAGTAAGGATGATCATCTTTATACCTTGCCGAGCCAAACACTGTGATACAGGGTCCTATGAAATGCAAGTTTCTGAATCCTTTGATAAATTGCCAGAAAACCCGCCATGCAAAACCCAGTTCATAACCACGGCTTTTGGGTCCATCAAGATAAATCTGTTCTTTGGATGGAATAATAGTTTTAACGGCTGTTTTTTCGGATGCTTCCATTCTAAAATGTAAATTGCTGTCCAATTTAAACAATAATGCAATGCGTATCATAAGTTATAATGTTAACGGCATCAGGGCTGCCATCAAAAAAGGATTTATTGACTGGTTAAAAACAAATCCGGCAGATGTGATTTGTGTGCAGGAAACAAAAGCCACACAAGGCGATGTGGATGTAAAACAATTAGAGGCGTTGGGTTTTCATCATTATTGGTACAGTGCCCAAAAGAAAGGATATAGCGGTGTAGCAGTGTTTACTAAAATAAAACCTGACAACGTACAGTATGGTACCGGCCATAAGGTAAGTGATGATGAAGGAAGAGTCATCCAGTTAGACTTTAAAGATGTGCGGCTAATCAATGCTTATTTTCCAAGTGGCACCAGTGGCGATGAAAGACAAACATTTAAATATGGCTGGTTGGATGAGTTTAATGGTTATTTAAACAAATTGAAAAAGAAATACCCTAAACTTATTCTTTGCGGTGATTATAACATTGCCCATACTGAAATTGACATTCATGATCCTAAAGGAAATAAAAAATCATCTGGCTTTTTACCGGAGGAGAGAGAATGGATGACAAAGTTCATAGACAATGATTGGGTGGATACTTTCAGGGAGTTTCACCCGGAGCCGCACCGCTACAGTTGGTGGAGTCAGCGGTTTCCCACTGTTCGTTTACAAAACAAAGGCTGGCGGATTGATTATATTACTGTAACAGCTGCATTGAAAAAGAATTTAAAAGATGCAGATATTTATCCTGATGTGAAGCACAGTGATCATTGTCCGGTGTATGTGGATGTGAAGCTTTAATAGCAAGAATAAGGACACCGAACTATCGGATAAATACAGATTTATTATGCGAATATCGATCGTATCTATATTACTGTTAACTCAGATTAGCCTATTTGCACAGGAGAATAGTGCTATTACACCGCCACCTTTGCAAGATATAGTCTTCAAAAAAAAATCAGCAAAACTTACAAGAGAAAACAAGGCTATCCTTGATTCAATTATAATGCTATCAAAAAAAAATCCAGTTTTTACACTTGTTCCCGGGTACTTTTTTAGTTGCAAACCAAAATCCAATAAGATTATCAACGAGAGATTGACTACCGTTTAATAGCAAATAGGTAACAACGGTAGTCAATCTCTCGTTGATAATCTTATTGGATTTTGGTTTGCAACTAAAAAAGTACCCGGGAACAAGTGTAAAAACTGGATTTTTTTTTG